>JAHEGP010000124.1 GCA_024645065.1 Cellvibrionales bacterium
TGGCCTGGCGTCGATCCACGCAGACGCACTGCTGGCAGACGCCAAGGCTATAAAAAATCCAGCGCCACTGCCACCCTGGTTCAGGTATTCCCAGGGGGTTTATATAGCTCTCGCCCCTCAGCAGGAAGGGATTGGCGGGGGAAATCAGCGGCGCCGAATCCGGGCACTGTACAAGCCCGGGGCTTGCAGAATTGCGACATGACAAATGACGGTCCGGGATACCGGGTGGAAAAGGAAGCTGCAAACCTGGCTGATCAGGTCGCAGCGAAGCCGCGGGCCTTCAACCGTAGCGGCCCTCTATATAGTTTGCGGTTTCCTGACTGCTGGGGGTCACAAACATCTTGTCTGTAGCAGCATGTTCGATCACCTTGCCCATCAGCATGAATATGCATTCCTCACTGGCTCGACGGGCCTGTGACATATTGTGGGTTACGATCAAGATGGTGTATTCACCCCGCAGGTCCCAGATCAACTCCTCAACCGCCTCGGTGCCTTTTGGGTCGAGAGCCGAGCAAGGTTCATCCATTAACAATACCGTTGGCTTCACGGGGAGCAGGCGGGCGATACACAGTTTTTGTTGCTCCTCCAGCGACAACTCGGTTGCCTTGCGCTTGAGGTTATCCTTCACCTTATCCCACAGTAGTACCTTGCGCAGGGCTGACTCCAGGATCTCGTCCTTGTCGCTCTGGCTGCTGCCGAGGTCGCTGGCGTGGATATTATAGCCAAACAGCACGTTGTCCCTGATCGATATCGGCAGCGGATTGGGCCGCTGAAACACCATACCGATCTGCTTGCGAACCTGCAGCAATTCAACGGCATCCTCATAAATATCCTGACCAAGAACCTCGATAGCCCCTTCAATACGCACGTAGTCGAGTCGTTCGTTGATGCGGTTGACGCTGCGCAAGAAGGTACTCTTGCCGCAACCGGAGGGACCAATAAGGGAGGTGATGATGCCACTCTTGATTTGCAGGTTAACGTCGAATAATGCCTGGAAGGTGCCGTACCACAGGCTCAGGTCCCGGGACTCGATCGCATAGGCTGCGGTTTCGCGCGACAGGTTTTTTGCTGCAGCTGTATTCATCGTTGTTATCTACCCTTTACGGTGGTCAGTGCGAGCGGGTCGGCATTAGCCGAATTTTCCTTCGATATAATCGAGGGTCTTTTGGTGCTGTACTTCGCCATTGAACATCGCCTCGGTATCACCGATTTCGACGCAGCGGCCCTCGAGGAAGAAAGCGGTTCGGTCTGCCAGGCGCCTCGCCTGTTGTACCAGGTTGGTCACCAGGATGATCGTCATCTCGGATTTGAGTTCCTTGAGCACATCCTCGATCCGCATGGTGGTGACCGGATCTACAGCAATCGAAAACTCATCCAGCATTAGCACCTCGGGGTTTTGCGACAATGCCCGGGCGATGGTTAGACGCTGCTGCTGCCCACCGGACAGCAGGCTACCGAGGGAATTCAAACGGTCACCCACCTCATCCCACAGCGCTGCTCTACTGAGGCAGCGCTCCACGATAACATCCAGGTCTCCCTTATTGGTAATACCTGAGAGCCGCGGTGCCAGCGCCACGTTGTCGTATATGGTCATCGGCAGGCCAACCGGCAGCGGAAAAACCACCCCGATTCGCTTGCGCAAAGCATAGATGTTATCCGCCTTGTGGACGTCGATGTCGCCAAAACGTATGTCGCCCGCCACATTCATCCCGGTGGTGAAGACATCCATCCGATTGATCGCCTTGAGAAACGACGTCTTGCCCGCATTGGCCGGACCAATGATGCCGAATATCTCATGCTCTCGCACTTCCAGAGACACTTCCTCCAGGGCCGGCGTGTTGCCGTAGTGGATGGACAGGTCCTTAACTTCGATTTTTACCGGTTGGCTGCTCACCACTTTTTCTTACCACGCAGATACATGCGAAAAGCAATCGATATACTGTTCATAATCAGCACCATAGCAATCAACACCAACGCTACCCCGTAGGGCAGCGCCTCGGGTACATTCGGCACCTGGGTCGAAACCACAAACAAATGCAGTGACAGTGCCATCGTCTGGTCGAACACACTCTCGGGCAAAAACGGCAGGTAAAAGGCGGCGCCGGTAAACATAATCGGCGCGGTCTCCCCGGTGGTGCGGGACACCTCGAGTATCACCCCGGTCAATATGCCGCTGACCGCATTGGGCAGCACCACCCGGCGAATCGTCTGCCAGCGGGTTGCACCCATATTCCAGCAGGCTTCTCGAAAAGCGTGGGGCACTGCCTGCAACGATTCCCGGCTGGCTACGATTACCACCGGCAGGGTCATGATCGCCAGGGTCAGGCTGGCTGCCAGGATACTGGTACCAAACTTGAAAAAGATAACGAAAGCACCGACCCCGAACAGGGCGTGGACGATTGAGGGCACGCCGGCAAGGTTGATAATGGCGAGGTTAATCACCCGGGTCAGCCAATTGTCCGGGGCGTACTCGCTGAGATAAATCGCGGCCGCGATTCCAATCGGGACGGATGCCAACAGCGCCACCCCCACCAGCCACACGGTGCCGAACAAGGCGGGGAAAATGCCACCAGCCGTCATACCGTCTGTAGGCACGGTAAACAGGAAGTCGGCCGAAATGATACTCCCTCCCTTGTAGATCAGGGTGCTGACTATGATCAGCACTGGCAGAATCAGTAGCCAGGTCATCATCAGGAAAAGCAGCCGAAAAAGGCCCTGGGTGCGCTGGTTGCGCTCGTTCAGTTGTGTTGTCGAAAACATGATTCACTAGCCCTTCTTTATGCCCTTCACAATCAGGTCCGCAGTCAGGTTGATCAGGAAGGTTATGATGAACAGGAATATGCCGATGGTAAACAAGGCTCCGTAGTGTTCCGAGCCAACCGCGGTTTCGCCCAGCTCCGCGGCAATAGTTGCCGTTAGCGCCCGCACCGAATCGAAGATACTGCCGGGAATGTTGACCGAGTGCCCGGTCGCCATCAGCACCGCCATGGTCTCGCCAAAACCGCGGCCTACGCCCAGCAGTACCGCGCCTAACAGCCCGTTTCGGGCGGCCGGCAACACCACCCGGGTGATCACTTGCCAGCGCGTCGCACCCATGGCCTCTGCGGCCTCGCGGTAGCTATCCGGCACCGCCTTGAGCGCATCCTCGGCAATGGACGCCATGATCGGCGCCGCCATCAGGCCAAGAATTACCCCGGCATTCAGCACGTTAAGCCCAACCGGTACATCAAAGGTTTTTATAATCAGCGGATTCATAATGGACAGGCCGATAAAACCCCACACCACCGACGGTATCGCAGCCAGCAGTTCGACCAGCACCTTGAGGTATTCGCGTTTCTTCCCGGTAGCAAATTCACCGATGTAAATTGCGGCACCAAGTGCAAACGGTATCGCCACAATCATCGCAAGACCCGTGACACTGGCAGTTCCTGCTATCAGCGCCAGAATGCCGAACTCAGGATCGTCCTCGTCACTCGGGAACCAGTATTCGGTGGTAAAGAACTCCATGAAGTCGAAGCGGTCGGTGATAAAGCCCAGGCCTTCCTTGGTAATAAAAACGAAGATACCGACAATAAAAATAATGGCCGATATCCCACCGATGAATACCAGCGCCTGCATCAACTTGTCGACGTACCAATCCGCACCACGGTTATTGGCGTTGGGGTGTTGGATTGCGGGAAAGGGCTTATCCATATCAGGAAGCGTCCTCACCGCGCAGGTCAATCATCAGATCCTTGATCCTTACCGCCAGCTGGCGATGCGCCGCTTCCAGCTCAGCCAGATCCGCATTCGGTGGTATGTTGTCCATGTCCCATTCGAGCAGAACCGAATGGAAGGGTGGCTGGGAAATCACTTCCCCGGCAGCACCGCCAAGGCTTACGATGACATAAAAGTCGCTCAACTCCGAAGTGGTGAAGTCGAATTTCTTGGGCTTGGTCGAGCGCAGGTCCTCGCCCCGCTCAGCCATGAAATTGACCATATTGGTCTGCATCGCAGCCGCCGCTTCCACACCCGCACTGGTATAGCGCCCGCTGTTGGGGAAATTTTTGCGGGCGATGGCTGCGGCCAGAGGCGCCAGGCAAGCATCGTCATCATCGACGAACAGAATCTGGTAAACCTTTTTCGGCTTGGTCTCGCCGGTGGTGAGAAACACTGTTTCTTCGCAAAGATTTTTTGCCTGGTCCGCGATGCGCTCGAGCCGATGGTAGACGACAAATATGGCAAAACGATCCTGCAGCGGCCAGGTGTGCTGGTGGTCGAGCAGATCCTCGAAGACGGTTGCAAAGGTCGCCTGTACCTCGCCCGCCATTGGCATGGTCGCCCTGGCCATTTCAACATTGGATTCGTCGAATGCCTGGACCGCCTGCTGCAACACCTGGCGCGCCTCATGTGCCATCAACTCGACTCCCCGGGCAGCCGCCCCCTCTGGGGGGGCCGACAGCTGGAACATTTCCCGGCAGATGGTGACCGCGTAGTCTCCGATCCGCTCGAGCAATATGTTGCTGCGAAAGATCGAGGATGTCAGCCGCAGATGGCCGGCGCTGGGCAGGTGAACAGCAATAAAACTATGGCACAGCGCGTCTATATCGCGCATCGCACGATTGATATGCCCGTCCGCCAGAATAGTACTGCTGGCCAGCTCCCTGTCGCCCGTCAACAGGGCATGAACCGCGTTCTTTACCGCTGTCTCAACCAGGCCGGCCAACAACCTGACCTGCTCGCGAATATGCAACAGGTCGTTCTCCAATCGCTTTTCGTAATGGGACATGATCTATACCGCTCTCCTGCAGCAGCGCCAATGGAATACTGGAGCTAACACGCTTGATACGAGCGGGGCAGACACCCCGCCGGTCACTTCTCTTCTCTTATTTTGCTTTATTCACATGACACCGTTTTGGCGGGTGCATATCCCTTGTTCACAATGATGCACTGGCCGGTATCGCTCATGATCCAATCAAGGTAGTCCTTGATAGCACCCTGCGGCTCGCCATTGGTATACATGAACAGAGGCCGGGCAATGGGATAGCTACGATCCACGGCGGTTGCCACGCTGGGGTTGACGCAAGCCTGGCCAGCTTCTTTCTCGATACAGGCCATCTTCACATGATCGGTGGCATACGCAAGGCCACTGTAGCCGATGGCGCAGGGGGTTTTTTCCACCAGGTCGACAACGTCCTTGGAGCCGTGCATGTCCAGGGTACCGGAGCGGTACTTGCCTTTTTTACCCAGCACCGCCTCCTGAAAATAGGCGTAGGTGCCGGAATTATTCTGGCGGCTGACCACGATGATTTTATCGCTATCGCAGCCCGGCACCTTGATGCCCAGATCGGACCACTTCTCTGCCTTACCCTTGCGTCCGTAAATCGATTTCAGCTGTTCGAGGGACACGGTGCCAGCGGGATTGTCGGGGTGCAGGAAAACCGCCAGGGCATCGTACCCCACCACATGCTCGACCGGATTCTGACCACGATCTTTCGCCTGCTTGATCTCACTGTCCTTCATCTTGCGGCTGGCGTTGGCCAAATCGACGGTGCCGTTGATCATGGCCGCAATTCCTGTACCCGAACCGCCACCCGAGACTGCTACGGCCACGTCAGAGTCCACTTTCTGGTATTCCTCTGCCCAGGCCTGGGCGACATTCACCAGGGTATCCGACCCCTTATTCTGGATAACGGTGCGAGCCTGACTTGCGCCGGAAAAAACGACAGCAGCGCCCAGCAAAACGGTTGGAATAAAGTTGCTAGATTTCACGATAGGAACTCCTTGGGATAAATAGTTGTTATCACTAGCTGCAGCAAATCCGTACCATTCCTTACGCCGTCGCGATCGCTTTTTGACGGCGTACCAAAACCCGATTCTTCAGCGCTATCGCAGGGCTGATGAAACTACCCTGCTGGTTATTTGTCACTCTTGTGGTTCAGGCTTGCTACTTGAGCCATCATGTTAGTTGCCATTTGTTACACTTTAGTTACGGCTTTTACCGGCGCACTTTATATTCCTGTCGCTGCGGCCAGGCGAAAATCTGCAACACCGGAAGGCCAGCCATTCCCCTGCAATTCTGCTTTTTACTCAACCCAAAAATGCAAGCCCCACAGCCTGTGCCTTGTTGTAACAGCATGCAAAGCAAGTAAGCCGCGCCGCGACTTCCCGCAACAGCAACGGGCTCTGGTGCCGCAGCGACTGGGTGCACTTCCGGATACCAAAATCACCAGACTGCAACATAGCCACCGTGTTACGATGGAACGCAAGTGTAGCGCCCAGGCACTCTGGGCGGGCACAACCCCTCGGACTATAAAATCTGCAGGATTGTAAATCCCTGCCCCGGTTGTGATAGGCCGGTCGCACAGACAACACGCTGGAGGACCACGTGATAGATCCGCAGCAAGAGCCGAACCAACAACAAAATCCAGACAGGACGGAAATTGCGCTGGCCCACGAGGCTCTCGAAAGAGGCAAGCCTAAACGCATCCGGAAATTATTGCGGGGCATGCATCCGGCCAAAGTCGCGGGCTTGCTGGAATCCCTGGAACCCGTTCAGCGAGCCGCTCTCTGGCAGCACGTCGATGAGAATGCGGAACAGCGAGTACTGGCCCATCTCAGCGAAAATATGCGCTCCTCCATTACCCAGGATGTCGAGACCATGGGAGAAGCGCCGGAAGAATCGGAGGACGGTGCGCCAGCCCGCACCCAGTTAGCTCGATTACGCGATGCCCTGGAGCGAGGCAAGCTCAAGCGGGCGAGGAATATGTTGCAGCGGGTGCATCCTGCCAAAGCCGCTGGCCTGCTCGAATCGCTACCTCCCGATGAGCGCGCTACCGCCTGGGATATGGTGCAAAACGTAGCTGCCGGCAAAATACTGGTGCATCTGCATGACGAGGTTCGGGGCAAACTTGCACTGGAGATGGATCCAGAGGACCTGGCAAGCACCGCCAGGTCCCTGAAACTGGATGATCTGGTCGACCTGATTCAGGACCTGCCGCCCGCCGCCGGCCAACAGCTACTCCAGGCCATGGACTTGAGTGAGCGCAAGCAGCTCGAGAAGATGCTGGACTATCCTGAGGACTCGGCGGGCGGCTTGATGAATACCGACCAGATTTCAGTACGAGCCAACACCAGGCTCGATACCGTACTGCGCTACCTCAGGGTGCTTGATGACCTTCCGGACCAAACCGATAAGGTCATGGTGGTGGACCGCAAGAACCAGTACCTGGGACAGCTACCCATCAGAAAACTGCTGACCAGCAGCCCGGACCTGCGAGTCAGAGACGTCATGGATGCCAGCTCAGTGCCGATCGCGGTGACGCTGCCGAGCCAGGCGGTGGTAAGAATGTTTGAGGACCTAGACCTGACCTCTGCCCCGGTGGTGGATCCCGCTGGCCGACTCGTTGGACGAATTACGGTAGACGACGTGGTCGATACCATCCGCGAGCAGTCGGAACGTGCCCTGCTGAATACCGCGGGCCTGGACGAAGAGGCGGATATGTTTGCCCCGATTTTAACCAGCGCACGTCGCCGGGCGGTCTGGTTGGGCGTCAACCTGGTAACGGCGTTCATGGCGGCGTGGGTGATCGGTCTGTTTGAGGGCACGCTGGAGAAAGTGGTGGCGCTGGCGGTGTTGATGCCTATTGTCGCGAGCATGGGGGGGATAGCCGGCAGCCAGACACTGACTCTGGTGATACGCGGCCTGGCACTCGGGCAGCTCGAACGCGACAATGCCCAGATCCTGTTATGGAAAGAATTCGGCATCGCTGCCCTCAACGGCATTATCTGGGCGGCAGTTGTCGCGTCGCTGGCCATTGTCTGGTTTGGCGACTGGCAGATAGGAGGCATTATCGCGGCCGCTATTCTGCTCAACCTGCTGTGTGCGGCGGTCGCCGGGGTTATCATTCCCCTGGTGCTGCGCCGCTTTGGAATCGACCCGGCCCTGGCGGGGGGCGTCATCCTGACCACAGTGACGGACGTTGTGGGGTTTGCTGCTTTTCTCGGCCTGGCGACCCTGATACTAATCTAAACCCTGTCCTGGAAAAAGCGCAGGCAACGCCATCGAACACGCCACCGCCAGCGACGACTTTGGCTGAAAGGGAACAATCGATCTACTGCGCATGGTTCTCGTGCCGTCGGCCAAGGGCAGGACGGTCGAGATCCAGCGCAGCGTATAACCTGTAAATTGTCGTGCCCCGTAATGACCTCACTTGGCCATGGTCCGCCACCCACGACTGTATTGGACGTCGATGCATTCTTGTATATCGATCCAAATCTTGCTTTCCAGTGGATCCCCGGAATAGACACCACCCCAGAACGCATCGTTGCCCTTGCCCCAGTCAGTGGCGCTGGGATAACGAAACACCCACGCAAACACGTTCAGCGGTTCGGGCCCAAACACCGGAACCATTATCTCAGCCTTCATACCAGAGGCGCGGCTAAATTCCTGCATCTGCAGGTGGATGGTCATAAAATCATCCCTGGAGCAATCAGGCTTCAGATTAAACACTATGGTCCTGACGAAGTCCGCCTGGCTCATCGGGCTAAGAATACTCAGCCATAAAAGCAACGCAATTCCCTTATTTTTCATGTCGTGCACTCCTTGTGTATTTTTTTCTATTCCACCAAGGAGCACCCTACCATAAGCACAGATACCCGATTAGACCTTATTCGAATATGCAATTTGCCCTTAATAAACTGTTAGGCCACGCTCCAGGCCAATTGCCCGC
>JAHEGP010000125.1 GCA_024645065.1 Cellvibrionales bacterium
CCTGCAAATCACGCCACTCGGTATAGGCACAATTCCGGGCGACCGCCGGGTTTTGCAGCATGAATACCCGGCAAGCCCATGGGCGTGTTTATCAGGCATTGCGTTTATGCGCCCAGCACAGTGGTCCTGAGATCAATCGGCGGGATCTCATCGGGATCGATACAGATATCCAGCAGGGTTGGGCCGCCCTCATGGTGAATATCGTTTATGCTCAAATCCAGCAAATCCTGCGGACAGCGAACCCGGTAACTTCGTATCCCCATGGCTTTTGCCACCGCGCTAAAGTCGACCTCTGGCAGTTCATAGCCTATGCGCTCTGCACCATTGAGAATCTGGCCGTGCTTCACCATGCCAAGAGCCGCATCATTCAATACAATAAACACAACCGGTAACTTGTGCTGCTGGGCGACTGTCATCTCCTGGCCACTCATCAGCATACTGCCATCGCCGGTAATGCACACTGTGATCTGCCGGGGAGCAGCCAATGCAGCGCCCACCGCAGCTCCAATAGCCCACCCCATCGAAACAAACTCCAGTGTCGCCTGGAACAATCCTCCTACACTGCTGCGCCGACCTGATTCACCCTGGTCTGACCGGGACAAGCCTCGAGGTTCATGACGACGCTCCAGAATCCTCCGGTCGAAGGGATTCAGGTAGTGAATGGCCCACCCCAAACTATTGCCGGTGTCTGCCAGGTAACGGGTGCTGGGGGGAAACAAACGTGTCAGGTAGGTCATTAGCCACTGTGGCTTGACCAGGTTTTGTCGCCACCCCGGTGCACCATGTTCTTCTGAATTGAGTGCCTCGATAGAGTCTCGACCTTTACTACTTTGCAATTCGCTCAACTGCTTTCGCAGGCGCTTGGCCTGATCGGATTTATCCACTTTAGCGTCAGGCTTTGCCTCAAAGCGAGCCAGGATACTCTCGAAAATAGAAGCCAGCCTGCCCCGAACATGGAGTCTGGCCATAGGCGATCGGGTAAAGTTACTTGCCAGTGGTTCGACATGGACAAGGCGATTGTTCAGCAAGGCATGAAAATCCCAGCCATTGCTGGAAAACTCTCCCAGACAGGTACCTACCGCTATAACCGTGTCGACATCCGGGTCCAACAATGCCTGGCGAGCACTTTCATGCCCAGCGAAACCTATCACACCGCAGTATAGTGGATGATAAGAGCTTATCAGCCCCTTGCCGTCCGGGGTGGTAACGATTCGCGCGTTAAGCTTGAATGCGACGCGAAGTATCAGCGCGATAGCCTCGTAACAGCCTTCTCCGAGCACGAAAACAGCCCCCGAGGAAGTTTCCAGCTGATCACAAAGTCGCTGCACAGCCGTTTCATCCTGCATATGCGGTGCGCGCAAAAGGTCCCGGGCATCGTAACTGGGTTTGTTAATCGGCAGCGGGCTGCGCAGGATATCCAAAGGCACACTCAGATGAACCGGGCAGCTATTGCTAATAGCGGTCATGATGGCTGCAATCAGTTTTTGCTCGAACTGATCAACATGGCTGACCATGGTGTTATAGCCGGTGCAAAACTGAAACATTCCGACGGTATTCACGCCTGTGTCCGAAGACTCCTGCAAAGCCTTGCGCCCGAAGTTACTCAGCGCGGTTTGCGCAGTAATAACCAGCAACGGAACGCCGTTCTCATAGGCGGAAGCGACTCCGGTAATGAGGTTTGTGGTACCCGGCCCAGTGGTGGCGCAACAAACACCCAGTTTACCGCTGTTGCGATAGTATCCGTGCGCCATAAAGGCGGCTCCGGTTTCATGCCGCGCGACTACAGGTTCAACGCCTCCCGCCCGCTGGCTTCGCGCCAGCGCGTTATAGAGCGGCTCTATAGCTCCCCCGGGCACACCGAATACATATTTCACACCGATTGCATCCAGGTAGGCTATCACTAGGTCACTGGCTTCAAAAACGTGCGCCGGCGAAGCACTTTCGGTGCCATCCGAAACCGATTCACCAGGCATCCGGGAAAGTTGTTCCCGGTAATGCAACAGCTGCGCCTGTTCTTTAACAAACTGCCCCATCGTTTTGCCTCTGTTCACTTGTGCTGTAGCCCAGGGTAAAGAGTCGAAAACCCTCATGATCAAGTGGAAAGTCGCGCCCGGCCCAGCGGCTCATTTCCCAATCAATCAATTCCGCCTGGTACCTGATCTGGACAAAAACGCACTGCCCAACCACCTGGAAAAGGCGGGCTGATTTTTTCATCCATGAGTGATTTTTAAAGTTGAGGTAGCTTTCAATAGCCGGGCGACCGCTTTCCCCGATTCATTGTGGATAGCTGATGCTTTTCCACAAGGCTGCGTACTTGTCGCTTACTTCGCGTCCAATGTTTCCCGTCTGCTTGCCGGGCGCCAGGCATCCTTTCTCTTGTGCTTAACTATAGACCCCTTGAAACAATAACTCCGTTCGATCTTGACGGCTATCCAAGCATGAACCCCGAACCGGGCTGGACAATGGAAGCCCAGGCAACTCTGATCAACTATCAGGCATCTGCTTTCCATGTATTAAAACGATGGTTCCACTTTGACCACACAAAAGTTATACCCCATTGGCAAGGAGTTAGACAAGCACCTGACCAAGGATATTCTAAAAAAATAGCATATTGCCCCTTCTCCAACCGATTTCACGGCGTTTTGGGACTAGCTATTGCCCGCTTCGTTACAACGACATCGCTGAAGACACTATTACGCCCAAAATAGCCATCCTTTATTATGGCGTTGCGACGATAAATGGGCTCCTGCAAAAGCCGCTGATGTAATCGGGGAAGGTTGTAGAATGGCACACCCGGGAATAGATGGTGGTCCAGGTGATAGTTTACAGCCAGAGGGGCAAAGGTCAGTCGCTCAAAAAAGTTGGCGTTTACATGACGCGTCGCGCTGACATCATCCGGACCGGACAGACCCAGATGCTCTGCCACCGTGCGCCAGTGCACGAACATCGCACTGATGGTAACCAATGGCAGCACCCACAGTAGCAAAAATGGTAGCCAGGCATCGGTCAGGGTGAGAGCCACCGCAGCGCCGCCGTAAAAGATCCCGGCGCGCACTTTTTCTGTGCGGGTGAGTGCCGGAGTCTTGCCCAGAACAGACATTCGTTTGCCCGCTGCGAGAAATGCCCTTGCCTCCAGCCCGAAAAGCATGCGCAACCAGGCAACAGCGGCTTGACGGGGAGACTTTGGCCAGTCCCAGATAGCGAAGGTGGTGAAGTCTTGCAGGTAAGGGTCACGCTCGGTGTTCACAAACTTATGATGCTGGATATGCTCATACGCATACCGGCTATGGCAGAAGAATACAGGCAGCCAGCAAAACACATCGCCCAGAAAGTCGTTAAGCTTGCGATCTTTTGACAATCGATAGTGAGACGCATCATGTCCCAGCACACCCAGTGCGTGTTGTCGGCCAGCTATCAAAACGATTGCCACCAACCATACCCACCATTGGCCTGAAACCAATGCCAGCGCTACCAGCGACGCAATCTGCAGCCACTGCCAAGCCAGAGCGACAGTGCTCTTGAAGGGAGAGAGTTTGGTGTATTGCGAGATTTCTTCCCTGAGGATTGAGCGCAGCTCGAGTAACTCACTGAACTGCCCCTCGATCTCAGCCATGTCAAAAGCGTTTTCTGCGGGTTTTATAGTATTTTCCCCCGTATTAATAGGCGCCGTACGATACCCAAATCAGCACACAGCATCAATAGCTTATACCGACTTCAGTCAGGGGCAAAACTGGCTGTTGAGTAATGCGAATTACGTTTGGCAGGCGGAGCGTTTACCCTGCAGAGGCCGTCGCAGCAATCAGCTCAGCTACCAGCTTCGGCACCAATTCACCCGCGGGACCGCAGCGATGCTCGGTGAAATCGTTGGGCTGCGGAGTTGGCTCGGGATTGAGCTCGATTGCGCGGGCTCCCGCACGCCGTGCTATATCGACAAAACCCGCCGCCGGATAAACGTTGCCAGAAGTCCCGATTGCAATAAAAACATCGCATTGCTCCAGGGCAGCCATGATTCGCGGCAAGTGCAGCGGTACTTCTCCGAACCAGACGACATCCGGCCGCAATCGACCGATAGCGTCACATTGGGCACAACTATCGGTAGCAAAAAAATCGCCATGCTGCTCCACACCGTGGCCGCACTCATCACAGCGCATACGCAGCAGTTCACCATGCATATGCAAAACTCGCTGGCTGCCGCCTCGCTCATGGAGGTCGTCGACATTTTGGGTTACCAGAGTTAAATGCTCTGCGCAGACAGATTCGAGCCGAGCCAGCGCCAGGTGCGCCGGGTTGGGCTGGATTGCAGGTGACAAAAGCTGGCGGCGGCGCTCATTGTAAAACTCCAACACCAACTCCGGATTCGCATCGAAGGCATCGGGGGTTGCCAGTTGCTCGGCGCGATGATGACGCCAAAGCCCCCCCTCTCCGCGAAAGGTCTGCAAACCGGATTCCACTGAAATCCCGGCTCCCGTCAGTACGACGATATTTTGCCTCATTTTTACTTTCCCCTCCTTGAATCAAGCTTTAAACCGCCTGCAGATAGCGCCTGTAGTCGTGCCTGTAGTCGTTGCCCCCACACTGATAGCAGCTTACTATAGCCCCTGGTGGCAAACTAGCGAGGAGCCTGAAGCGCAGCAATTGGCGCAGCGCTGGTCGCACAGGGCAAACGCCGCCCTTCACCGTTGGCAGTGTCGGCGGTCGCCTTTGGAACTCCCCTGGTACAGACCTCAGGACAACAGGATAATATGATCGCGATCATGGAGCCTGCGGTAGACGCAGCAGCTCCCGCCCTGCAAATCAGGGCTCGTAACCCGGCTATGATGAGAGGGTCGCACAGGTGGAGCTTTTACAATAGCTTCGCCAGTGACCGCTAAAGCCCTCTGCACATGCGCCTTGATAAATATATCGCCAGCGTCACCGACCTCTCGCGTAAGCAAGCTCGCCAGTGCATCCGCGAGGGCCGGGTTGTGGTAGATGCGACGTTAGCAGCTGCGCACCAGCTCCAGTTGTGCCCCGAAAACGCGGTTTTTCTCGATGGAACACCATTGCGCTCGCCGGGTTTCAGGTACTTCATGCTGCACAAGCCCCCCGGGGTGATATGCGCCACTCACGATTCCCACCACACAACTGCCATTGACCTGCTGCAGGTTGAGCAGCGGGAAAAGCTGCAAATCGCCGGGAGGCTCGATATAGATACCACCGGACTGGTATTACTGACAGACGACGGCCAGTGGAATCATCGGCTGACAAGCCCTCGCCATCAATGCGTTAAGGAA
Source organism: Cellvibrionales bacterium (assembly GCA_024645065.1). GTDB lineage: Bacteria > Pseudomonadota > Gammaproteobacteria > Pseudomonadales > JAHEGP01 > JAHEGP01. The sequence continues at coordinate 5,274 of JAHEGP010000125.1, forward strand.
TATCTTGTCACCACCTCAGAAGCCATTTCAGCCACCGCAATCGACCGCCTCTCCCAAGGCGTCACACTGCTTCCTGAAAACCGGCTGACGCGCCCGGCTCGAGTGGAGTTACTGGACTCCCGGCGCGCCAGGATTTTTCTCAGCGAGGGCCGCTACCACCAGGTCAAGCGCATGTTTGCAGCGGTGGGAAACGCCGTGACGAGCCTGCACCGTAGCGCCGTGGGTAATATTCGACTCGATGAAACCCTGCAGCCCGGGGAATATCGGCCACTTGAGCCCGCCGAAGTCGACGCCATACAGTAATGCCTGCCGATCCCGCCCTGACGCTGCTTTTGCAGTTCGTGAACCGACATCTGCAACAATCAACCGGGCAACACCTATTGGTGATCGCCGATGAACATTTGGCAGCTTTGGACAACCCGCCGGTTGACCATCGGCTGAGGTACCTGAGCAATCGCTATGACGTTGCCGCCAGCCTGGCGAAACACGGCGCCGCCGTGGATCTTGGCGATTTCGATATCGAGCAATACTCATGCACCGCCTTTTCAGGACTCTTGTATCGCATTTCCAAGGAAAAAGCGGTGGTCAATCACATCATTAACGCCGCCCCGGGCCTCCTCGCCCATGGCGCCCGATTCACACTGATTGGCCACAAGCAGGAGGGCCTCAACAGTTACCGCAAGCATGCCGGGCAATACCTGGGCGGCATTACCAGCCAGGAGCGCGGCGCAAGCGGGTACCAAGCCGTTACTTTTACTCGTGGTATACACTCCGGTGAGCGCCTGGACGATAGTGATTACTCACGCCTTCGCGCCATCGGGCAAGTCGGCCAGGGCTGCGCCCTGTTGAGCAAGCCGGGGATCTATGGCTGGCAGAAGATAGACCGCGGTAGCGCCTTGCTGATAGAGGCCATTCGCCATTTCCTCAACGGCGCCACCTCCCGGCGGCTCAACACGGTGCTGGATCTGGGCTGCGGATATGGCTACCTCAGTGTGATGCTGGCAAGCCTCGGGGCTACCCATATTGTGGCCACCGACAATAACATGGCGGCCATTACTGCCTGCCAGCAGAACTTCGTTGCCCACAACATTGCGGGCGAGGTGGTTGCCGATGACTGCGCCGCGCACATCGAGCGGTGCTTTGAGACCGTGGTATGCAATCCGCCCTTTCATCTTGGTTTCGATACCAGCCGCCCCCTCACCGCGAAATTCCTGAAAAGTGCCCGCCGCCGATTATTGCCGTCGGGGCGTGCCTTCTTCGTCGTCAATCAATTCATCGGGATAGAGGCCCCGGCGGCCGAAGTCTTTACTTCGGTTCAGGAAGTCCATCGGGGCGAGGGATTCAAGGTATTGCTAATGCGCGCCTGAATCAGTCTTGCACCCTTTGCCCAAACCCCGCAACCCGGGGGCTGCCTTCCTGAATCCCATGTCGCAGATCATGACAAATAGCATTACAATACGCGGTTTTGTTTGTCGCGTTCCCAACATTCAACCCAAATCGGTCAAAAAGCTTTATGGCACATGACGTTGTAGAAAACCTGAACGTAGTAGAAAACCTGAACGTACAATCGCAGCAAGTCCTGATAACGCCGAACGAGCTGAAAAGCGAGCTGCCCCTTTGCGATAATTCACTGGATACGGTTACCACCAGCCGTCGGGTGATCCGGGATATCCTGGATCGCAAGGACCCGCGCCTGTTCGCAGTGGTCGGTCCCTGCTCGATCCATGATGTCGACGCGGCCATGGAATATGCCGAGCGCCTGCGCAACCTGGCCGACGAGCTGAAAGACACCCTCTACATTGTCATGCGCGTCTATTTCGAGAAACCCCGCACGACTGTCGGCTGGAAGGGCCTGATCAACGATCCCCACATCAATGACTCCTTCAAGATCGAGGAGGGCTTGCACATTGGTCGCAAGCTCCTGCTGGACATCACCCGACTGGGCTTGCCGGCGTCCACCGAAGCGCTGGACCCGATCTCGCCACAGTACCTCCAGGACCTGATCAGCTGGTCGGCCATCGGCGCGCGCACCACCGAATCACAGACTCATCGTGAAATGGCCAGCGGCCTGTCGTCGGCAGTGGGATTCAAGAATGGCACTGATGGTGGCCTGGTGGTGGCAATCAATGCCCTCAATTCGGTATCCCGACCGCACCGCTTTCTCGGCATCAATGGCCAGGGGCAGGTTTCGGTCATCCACACCAGGGGCAACCCCTACGCCCATGTGGTACTGCGCGGCGGCTCAGCTGGCCCCAATTACGACTCGGTGCACATCAAGCTCTGCGAACAGGCCCTGGAAAAAGCCGACTTGCGCCCCAACATCATGGTAGATTGCAGTCACGCCAACTCTAACAAGAATTATGAGCTGCAACCGCTGGTCATGGAAAATGTGACCAACCAGATCATAGAGGGCAATCAGTCGATCGTCGGGGTCATGATTGAAAGTAATCTCGGTGCCGGCAACCAGGCGATTCCGGAGCAGCTTTCAGAGCTGAAATACGGCGTGTCGATCACTGACGCCTGTATCGACTGGGATACCACCGCTGCCACACTGCGCGAGTCTGCCCGTCGGCTCGCCCCATTGCTGGGCGAGCGCGCTAAAAACGCGGCAGGTCGCGGGAGCGGCCATCCATAGGCAGCCCCTGTCATAACGCCACAGCTACTTGAAGTAGGCGTTATCGCGAATGGAATGGTCGGTAACATCACGCACCCCGGTCAGTTCAGGCAACTGTTCCAGCAGCGTTTTCTCAACTCCCTGTTTCAGGGTTGCGTCTACCATACCGCAGCCCTGGCAGCCGCCACCAAATTGCAGGATGGCGTAGTGATCTTCGGTGATTTCGGTCAGGCTTACCTCGCCGCCATGGGCGGCCAGAGACGGGTTGATCTCGTTGTAGAGAATATAATTGACCCGGTCTTCCAACGGACTATCGGCTCCAACCCGCGGCATTTTCGAATTGGGAGCTTTTATTGTCAGCTGCCCGCCGAACTTGTCCGCTGCATAGTCGACGGTGGCCTCATCAAGGAAAGGCACGCTGCGCTTTTCAAAAAATGCCGTAAAAGCCGGATATTGCACCTGCTCATCCTCTATTGTGGCATCCCCATCGCGACAATAGGCAATGCAGGTTTCAGCCCCGGGGGTACCTGGCGCGTTGACAAACATCCTCACGCCGAGCACCTCGTCTTCCTGCTTGCGCAACAACTCTGCGAGATACTGCTGGGCAGATTCAGTAATCGTAATGTTGACCATTGATACACTTCCTCGGTTGTGCCCGAATCATAAAATATTTCCGAGTGTTTTGGTAGGTTATTGCGCCGCCAGCTAACGCGAGAGTGCAGTTTCTGCTAGACTATTGGGTTTTTGAAATTCGCTCACCGTCGACCTTCTGACCCTCTAGACTTCTTACCTTCACGGATCCAGCATGAAT
>JAHEGP010000007.1 GCA_024645065.1 Cellvibrionales bacterium
GCAGCGAAACCCGCTCCCTGCTGGACCTTCAGCAGCGGCAGTTGCAACAGGCCACTGCGGATCGTGAAGCCCAGCGCAAAAGCCGTCGCAACACCAAATTTGCCCTACTGGCGGTAGCGGTGGCGTTGCTTCTGGCCCAGCCCGCCCTGCTCCAGGGCGCCATGGAGCTGCCACCCGCCTCACTATTACTGCTGGCAGCCGCCGCCGTGCTGGCTCTTCGAAGTTAGTATCTGTCGCTAGCACTATGTCATAATAAAAATCTGCCGACAGCAATGTGACGATGGACATGGACCACACCCTCGACCAGATACAGTGGAATGCCGATGGGCTGGTTGCCGCTATTGCACAGGATTGGCAGAGTGGCGAGGTACTGATGATGGCCTGGATGAATCGCGAGTCATTATCCATCACCATCAGCAGTGGCGAAGCGGTCTACTGGTCGCGCTCGCGCAAACAACTTTGGCACAAGGGAGAAAGCTCCGGGCATAGACAGAAGGTCAAGGCACTGCGACTCGATTGCGATGGCGATGCGTTGCTGCTGGCTGTTGAACAAATCGGTGCGATCGCGTGTCATACCGGTCGGCGCAGTTGTTTTTACCGACGCTACGAAAAGGGCGACTGGCAGGTCACCGATGCAGTCCTGAAAAGCCCGCAAACCATTTACGGAAGCCGTAATGACTGATGTCCTGACCGCTCTGCAGCATACAATCGAACAACGCATCAAGGACGCTGACGCCGACAAATCCTATGTCGCCAGTTTGCACCAACGGGGATTAAACAGGATTCTGGAAAAAGTCGGTGAAGAGTGTGTCGAAACCATCATTGCAGCGAAAGATGCCCGCACCAGCGGCGACAATTCGGAGTTGGTGGGCGAAACCGCAGACTTGTGGTTCCATAGCATGATCATGCTTGCGGAGCTTGGCGAGTCAGCCGACAGCGTATTGAATGAGCTCGGTCGGCGCTTTGGCCTCTCGGGCATCGACGAGAAACTATCACGCAATTCTTAAACGGAAGAGGTGTTTCATGGGTTTAGGTGGCATCAGTATCTGGCAACTCCTGATTATATTGGCAATCGTGGTGCTATTGTTCGGCACCAAGCGCTTGAGAACGCTGGGGACTGATCTCGGAGGCGCCATCAAGGGCTTTCGCAAGTCCCTCAACAGCGAAGAGGACGGTGTCGACCCCTCCGCCGCACCCAAGCAAAAAAACGCCAATCCCGATGACCCCGGGAAAACCCCCTAGGCTTGCCGAATGTTCGATATCGGCTTTTCAGAACTGCTGCTGCTGGCAGTTATCAGCTTGCTGGTGCTGGGGCCGGAGCGCCTGCCAGGGGCGGTGCGCACGGCTACGACCTGGATAAGCCGTATTCGCCGCAGCTTCAATGAGGTTCGCATCGAACTGGAGCGCGAAATCAACGCCACTGAACTCAAGCAGGACCTGCACAATCAATCCATCCTCAAGCAACTCAAAGATACGGAAAAGGAACTCAACCAGGACCTGGACGCAGTGCGCGCCGGCCTGAAAAACCTGCAGTTCGACGTTGAGAGCAAAATTGAAAGTGGGCCACCACCTCAAGCTACAAGCCAGACCGCCGATCGAAACCCATGAGTGAGCCCGAACCGGAAAGCCAGGACCAGGCGATGCCACTGGTCGCGCATCTGACCGAGCTACGCGACCGTCTATTGAAGTCGGTACTCGCGGTACTGGTTATTTTTCTCGGCTTGTTCTACTTTGCCAACGACATCTATGCCTTTGTATCGGCGCCTTTACGGGAGTTGTTGCCTGAAGGCGCCACCATGATAGCAACCGAGGTAGCATCGCCCTTTCTCGCCCCCTTCAAGCTGACCATGGTGGTGGCGGTATGCCTGGCAATGCCCTACATACTCCACCAGACCTGGCGCTTTATCGCCCCGGCACTGTATCACAGCGAACGCCGCCTGGCGCTGCCCATCCTGGTATCCAGTGTTGTCTTGTTCTACAGCGGACTGGCCTTTGCCTACTATGTCGTGTTCCCACTGATCTTCGCGTTTTTCGCCAGCGTGACGCCGGAAGGCGTGTCGGTGATGACCGACATCAACAGCTATCTCAACTTTGTACTCAAGCTGTTCTTTGCTTTTGGCTTTGCCTTCGAAATACCTATCGCGACGGTATTATTGATATCAGCGGGCGCCACCACGGCCGAATCACTCGCCGCCAAGCGGCCCTATGTCGTGGTAGCCTGTTTTATCGTGGGAATGTTGTTAACGCCCCCCGATATTATCAGCCAAACCCTGCTGGCCATTCCGGTTTGGCTGTTATTTGAATTGGGCTTGTTTTTTGGTCGGATGGTCGAGCCCACGCCACAGGCCGCCGCCAAAGAGTGAGGTCGAATCGCTGCCAGGGCCTACATTGCCGTAGCACTATTGCCCTCTGATCCACCCTTTTCAGCGATTGCCTTGTACTGGGCGAGGTAGGTGTCGTAATCCGTTTTGTCACAGTAACGCATCGCCTGGGTGCCAAGCTTTTCGACGCTGTCGCCCGCGCCACTGATCCTGGCACAGGCGCCAATATCCAATGGTCCTACATCGGTCGAAATATCGCTATCTGCGGGTAAATTTACCGGCTTGCTGCCCACCAGCCACTGCTGGGAGTCACCGTCGAGCTTGCGTTTGACGATACCATACCAGTCATCATCGGCAACTGCCGGTAGCGAAACAGCCAACCCCAGGATCAAGACCACTATTGTTCTCATCATCACTTCCCCCCACTCTGGCAACACTGGATCCTCACCGCGCCTTGATCATACCCCAGGCTGCCGCCTGGCGTCGACAAAGTCGCCGTTGCCCTCTGATTTATCCAGCTGCACTGGGTCCGCTGCGAGCAGACTCCCAGGCCAGCATCGCCTGCTTGCGCTCCGCTGACCAGCGATATTCACCAAAATCACCACTGGCGCGGATCACGCGATGGCACGGGATCAGCCATGCCACCGGGTTTGCCGCTACCGCAGAGGCCACCGCCCGCACCGCCGTGGGATGGCCGGCGAGGCCCGCCAATTGCCGGTAGGATACTATCCTGCCCTCGGGAACCCGCAGCAAAGCCTGCCAAACCTGCAGCCTGAAATTACTGCCCCCAACTTGCAGGCTCAAGGGGGCCGGGGTGGCACCGCCGGCAAACAACGGTCCCAGGCGCTGGCGCGCCAGGCCCGGCTTCTTGAGCCATTCTGCCAGTGGCCATAGCTTGCGCAATGCCACCAATTGCGCGTCACCACTGCCCTCGACAAAACCGAGATGGCAGATTCCCCCGCGCTCTGTGACCAACATCAGGGCCGCACCGAAAGGAGTATCAGCAAGGTCGTAATACAAGGTCAAGCCAACTCCACCGCTTCTGTATTGCTGCGGCGTCATTGCCTCGAGGGTAATAAAGTGATCGTGCAGGCGACCACTGCCACTGAGTCCGAGGTCATGGGAAATCGCCAACAGGCTGTCGCTTTGCGCCAGGGCCCGCTTGGCGTTCTGAACCGTAAGGAATTGCAGAAACTGCTTGGGGCTAATACCCGCCCAACGACTGAACAGGCGCTGGGCATGGCCAAGACTTAAGTGCATCTCTTTGGCAACCTCGGCCAGTGAAGGTTGCTGTGCGGTGTGCTCGTTGAGGTACTGGATCGCTGTTGCAACCCGCTGATAATCCTGCTCCATGCCCTATCCCGCTCGCCAGTCTGCCGTCAGTAAACCCCGCTGCACTGTGGCGCAGAACTGGACCCGCGCCAACCCGAATCTTGTGAACATTAGCGGAAGACTGCTATGCACGGCCCATCGTGACCCGCAATATCGTCGCCAGGACGCCGTTGCACCCGGCAACACATAGCCTGGAGTCATCTGGAGGGGAAAGTCCCTGTCTAGCGTGGGCGGGAGATGGAGCGCATATGGCCACGTAAAAATACACCAATGCGATCGATAGCGACTTTACCTTCCGGCATTATGGCAGCCATGGCCTGCCATACATGAGGCATTTTACTCCACACATCCAGCACTACAGGCACGCCGCTGGCTTCCATTTTATAGGCGAGGCGACGCGCATCGTCCAACAGAACCTCGAAGCTGCCGACCTGGATCAGTGCCGGGCTGCAGCGGGTGTAGTCACCGTATAGCGGGGAGGCATAGGGGTTGGTCGGATCGAGGTCCTTGAGAACAATGGCGGCCGCCTCCTTGATTCGCTCACCGGGAATCAGTATATCGCGGTCGGCATTAGTCACAACGCTTTCACCGGTGCACGCCAGGTCGGTCCAGGGTGACAGCCCTACTACGGCTGCCGGAAGCGCGAGGCCTTCATCCCGGGCTCGCAGCATGGTGGCAAAGGCGAGGCCGCCTCCGGCGGAATCTCCAGCGATGGCGATGCTCTCGGGACAATATCGCTCCAGCAACCATTGATACACCGTAATCGCGTCATCCCAGGCGGCCGGAAATGGCTCCTCCGGCGCAAGCCGGTAGTCGACTGACAAAATTGGGCACTGGGCCACCTTCGCCAGGCGCCACAACAGATCGCGGTGGGTCAGCACTGTGCCCCCGAAAATATAGGCGCCGCCATGGAGATACATCAGTACCTTGTGGTCATCGGCCTCCGGCATTCGAATCCAGTAGGCCCTGATGCTACCGGCGATGAGGGTTTCCTCGAACAGCGCTTCCGGGGGAGCAGGGGGAATGCGCTCCGCCGCCCGGTGGAATTTTTCGCGCATATCCAGGGGGTCATTGCTACCGATCATCAAGGACCCGAACAAGCGCATAACCTGGTTGATGGCTGCCGCTTGCAGGCTCATCGCCGGGCTCTCGATTGCACGGTAGCGAAATCCTGGGGAGTTCTCATAAATACGGCATCAGTCAGTGAAAGCCATGGTCTCGCGTTTATCGCGCCTCAGTAGCGCTGGCCCCCGATAGGGTTGCCAGCTCCGGGGATGTTGCGCCAGCCGATTCGCCAGCAGGTAAAACACCATGGCGTTCACTGCAAGGCCGCTGTGGCTGCCCAATATACGCACGTTTTCGGTTCGCGGACCGGGTTTATCCAGGCAGTAATGCCAATCGCTGATGCCGTCGTCCTTGCTGTAGATCGATGTGGACGGCACCGCAGGGGTGGTCTCCCATAACTCGCTACTGAGGAAAAAAGTATCCGTTTGCTGATAGGGGTTCAGGTAACTGTAGAGCTGGGTAATCACGCGGTTGATGGCCCGCGGCGTGGGCATGCAAAACGTTGTGCCAATGGTGACAATGCCGCGCACGGCTTCCGGCTGGCTATTGGCCAGTGCTCGCACGTAGAACCCACCCAGGCTCCAGCCCACCAGGCTAAGCTTCTGGCCGCTGGATCGATGGATATCCTGCACCCGCTTTTGCAGTGCCCTGAAGGTCTCCTGCCCAAGGCCGTTGTTGCAGCCCAGACCCCAGCAGTGAACGTCGTAACCCAGGCGCCGGAGGTAATCCCGCGCAAAATAAGTTGAGTTATCACTGTTGGTAAAGCCCGGAATCAGCAGTACAGGTCGCCCTTCACCGCGCGGCCCATGCAGCAAAAAAGGATACGCCCAGGGCAAGACGCAGGCCTCGAGACCAGCGCGAATCTCGAGTACCGAGCTGAGCAACGACGGGCGGCGCCGCCTCACATTAGCCACATTGCACCTCTCTTGCTGTCACTGCAGGGTTCGATCCGTGAGCTCTATCTGTTCGACCAGATCCTGGCCCTGCTCGCTGTCAACACCCCGTGCGCTGGTCGGGACAGCTCGACCGCGGCCACCGATGAGAGCAGCGTAACTGTGAGCCGCCCGAAGCAAGGGCTGGAGGACATTGCGTTCGGGTCTCTCGGCAAGGGCCGCGCCCTCGAAGAAGGCCTCCAGGCCGCTGCGCAATGGATTTTCAAGTTCCCGCCCCGCTGAGCCTGGCAGTGGTAACCACGTTTTCAGGCTGTCCCAGTAGGCATGAAGCCCCAGCCTGACACCCTTTTTGCAAGCGCGCTGGCCGTAAGACAGATTGGTACCCAGGGCACCAAGAACCTCCAGCATCGACTGGCTGCCCAAAAACTCGGCCAAAACCAGGTTGTTGGCCGCCTTCTCGATATTGCCTCTCACTACCCGGCGCAGCGCGGCAAAGTTATCCGTAAGAATGTTGTCTATCGGTATTTCATTGATGGGGATACTGTTTTGCTCAATCAGAAACCAGTCTTCCTGCCGCAACACCTCGAGCGCCCTGGGCAGGATTTTCGATTCTTCGATATTGATATGGTGGCGCAGGCAGGCCCCGTAATCGTTACAGAGTTCCCCCACGCGCGCCTTGTTCAACACCGTCGGCATCATATGCACATCATCGATGGCCTCGGCAACCCTGTTACTGAGCCCAACCAACTGGCGATGCTCGTCCAACAACGCTGCAACCTCAGACGCTATTGTCTCATCGCGCAGGGCCATGCGCTGGTATATCAGATCCTCCTTGGGATGATGGTAGCGGTCGGGGAAGTTCTGCATGTAGTCAATAATGTCCAGCAACAGGGCATAATCTGCATCCCTGCCGTTGACGATCAGCCCCACCTGCTGGTCGAGAGAGTCCAGCAGACCGAACATATAGATGTGTTCATTGTGTAGTGCCTTGACCGAACGCGGCGTCACCCTGGTCGTTTCGTCGTTGACCGGCCGATACCAGTGGCCCGCCTGCGCACTGCTATCCATCGCCTCTATTGTCTGACTGGACATGACTTCCCCCGACACTTTTTGCATTGGTGCTGCCAAATCCGGCACTAGCAAGGAGACCAATTTCACATACCGGCATGTGAGCGCACCTAAGCTAGCGCTCCTGACCGTGCTTTTCTACTACATTTTTTCACTAGCAGACAAGGCGAGACTAACCCCAAAAAATAGAATTGAGCTTCTAATTACTTGATTTGACAGAGAATCCGGCCCGATCCGCTGCTTTTAACGGCGCCGCAAAAAATACAAGATCGACCAAAGTCTAATATCCTGCCGGGCCAGCGCGAGGGCGCCCGGCCACACGCTGCTTTTGACCCCTGCGCGATCGGCCACCGCGGCATTCAGTCAACGCAACCCCCGGGGCTTGAGAAGCCGGGGAACTTTGCAGTTGAATTCTGCTCGAACACCCCATGAAAACAGTACTTGAAAGGGTTTTCCTGCTTGTTGTGTGCCTGGGCAGCTTTGCCGCTCAGGCAGGCAATCTCAATGGGGACTGGCAGGCCTGGGATCAACTATTGTCCCGCCACGTCGACAATGGCCATGTCGATTACACTGCTATCAGCGGGGCCCCGGAGCTGGCGCAATTATTGGACCTGGTGGATCAAACCGATACTTACTCGCTTGGGCGCGAGGAGAAACTGGTTTTCTACATCAATGCCTATAACCTACTGGCGGTAAAGGGGATCATCGATGGCCGCTCCCCGGAAACACTGCTCGGCCGCGCCGCGTTCTTCAAGTTCAGCAAGTACCGGATTGGGGGTGAAAGCCTCTCGCTGTACGCATTCGAACATAAGCGCATCCTTCCACTGCGGGAACCGCGCATTCATTTCGCCATCGTCTGTGCCTCTCACTCCTGTCCCGCGTTGCGCTCCGAGGCCTATAGCACCGCGGATCTCGAAGCCCAACTCGATACCAGCGCCCGCCAATTCCTGGCCGATAGCAGCAAGAATCAGTTCGACAAGCGCCAGCGCATCGCCTGGATATCGAGCATCTTCAAATGGTTCAGGGAAGATTTTGAGCGCCATTCCGGCAGTCTCCAGGCGTATCTGGCCCGGTATGTCGCAGACCCCGAGGTAGCAGGACTGCTGCGCGAGGAGGCCTTTGAGGTGCGCTTTCTCGATTACGACTGGAGCCTCAACGGCAGCTTCGAACCCTGAGTCAAGACTGGCATCCCCTGCCGGCAACAAGCCACCCGCAGCCACGAGGGTGTGGCACTCTTTCTCCCGGCGATGATGTACACACCAGCGCAAAGTCACGCCGGTCCTAGCTTTGCAACAGGAACGTAACCGGGCCGTCGTTGACCAGGTGCAACTGCATATTGGCACCGAAAATGCCACTGGCAAAACCGGGATTGCGGGCGCTGAGCAGTTCAGCCATAAACTGGTATATTGGCTCGGCATCAGCTGGCAGTGCCGCCGTCGAGAAGCCTGGTCGCAGCCCCTTGCTGGTGTCGGCAGCCAGGGTAAACTGCGACACCAACAATACCCCACCCTCGACGTCGCTGACACCAAGATTCATTTTGCCCTCGGCATCGGCAAATACACGATAGGCCAACAGCCGACTGACCATGCGCTCGGCCCTGGCCCTGTCATCTCCGCGCTCGACGCCCAGCAACACCACGAGCCCCCGATCAATGGCGCCAACGCAGCGGCCATCCACGTGCACGCTGGCCTCGCTCACCCGCTGGATAAGAGCCCGCACAGCAACTGCCTCAGGCCTTGTTGCGGGAGGCGCGGCGTCGATCCGACTCCGCGAGGAAGCGCTTGCGGATGCGTATTGATGCGGGGGTGACTTCGACCAACTCGTCGTCCTCGATAAACTCCAGCGCCTGTTCCAGGGACAGGCGGATAGGCGGTGTCAGCAGCAGGTTTTCGTCGGTTCCCGCTGCACGAATATTGGTCAACTGCTTGGCCTTGGTCGGGTTTACGGTCAAATCATTGCCCCGGGAATGCAAGCCAATGACCTGGCCTTCGTATACATCGATATTCGGATCGATGATGAGGCGCCCCCGGTCCTGCAGGGAAAACAGCGCATAGGCCAGAGTCTTACCCGTAACATTTGCAATCAATACGCCATTGACTCGGCTTGCCAGGTCACCAAGCTTGACCTCACCATAGTGGTCAAAAACATGAGTGAGAATTCCGGAGCCGCTGGTCATGGTGAGAAATTGGGTGCGAAAACCTATCAATCCCCGCGATGGAATAGTGAATTCCAGTCGCACCCGGCCCTTGCCGTCGGGCACCATATTCGTGAGTTCACCCTTGCGGCTACCCAGCTCCTCCATCACCGAACCCTGGTGCTCACTCTCGCAATCAATCACCAGCTGCTCGAAGGGCTCCATCATCACGCCGCCAATGTCTTTCTGGATAACCTCGGGGCGCGATACCCCCAACTCAAAGCCTTCTCGGCGCATCGTTTCGATCAGCACTGAAAGATGCAGCTCACCTCGTCCCGACACAATGAACTTATCGGGTGAGTCGCCCTGCTCTACCCGCAGGGCGACGTTGTGAATCAGCTCCCGCTCGAGCCGCTCGCGAATATTCCGGCTGGTAACATACTTGCCCTCACGCCCCGCAAACGGTGAGTCGTTGACCTGGAAGGTCATCGCTACGGTGGGCTCGTCGACGGTCAGCCGCGGCAGGGCCTCAACCGCCGCCGGATCGCAAAGCGTGTCGGAGATGTTGAGCTTGTCGATACCGGTGATACAGACAATATCGCCGGCCGCAGCTTCGGCCACAGAGCGCCGCTCGAGCCCGTGATAGCCCATCACATCAAGAACCCTGGCGTTACGGGTGTTGCCTTCACCATCGATCACGGTGATCTGCATGTTTGGCCTGACTTTACCGCGGGTGATCCTGCCGACGCCGATGACGCCCACGTAGCTGGAGTAATCCAGCGCGCTGACCTGCATCTGGAATGGGCCATCGATATCGACGTCCGGCGGCTGCACTGTCTCGGTAACCATTTGAAACAGTGCCCTCATATCATCGCCCATTGCTGCGGGGTCGAGACCGGCGATTCCGTTGAGCGCTGAGGCGTAGATGATGGGAAAATCGAGCTGCTCATCGGTCGCACCAAGGCGGTCGAACAGGTCGAAGACCTGGTCGATGACCCAATCGGGGCGAGCGCCATCACGATCGATCTTGTTGACCACCAGAATGGGATGCAAGCCCTTGTCAAACGCCTTCTGGGTGACGAACCGGGTCTGCGGCATCGGCCCGTCAACGGCATCGACCAGCAACAATACGGAGTCGACCATGGAGAGCACCCGCTCTACTTCACCGCCAAAATCGGCGTGGCCCGGGGTATCCACAATATTGATGCGATAACCCTCCCAGTCAATCGAGGTATTTTTGGCCAGAATCGTTATACCGCGCTCTTTCTCCTGATCGTTGGAGTCCATAATCCGCTCTTGCCCTGAATCCTTGCGCTGCAAGGTGCCCGACTGTTGCAAAAGCTTGTCTACCAGGGTCGTTTTGCCGTGATCGACGTGGGCAATAATCGCGATATTGCGTAGTTTTTCAATATTCATAGTTTGGTATCTAGCAGAATGGATTGCGGGAATAGCGTCTCGCAGGAGGGTCTATCAGGGCAAATGAACCAGCCCCTTGCCCGTAAGAGCGGCCGGATTATACACCAATCCCCGCCCGCCGTTGCTTTTTTGCTCGATGGTAGAAAACTGCATGGCAGAACGATAAGGCCCAGCCTCACGGATAGCTCAAGCGCTTCAATGCCGCTACAATTGCGCCCAAACACTTACTTCAGGGTCCCTATGCAACAAGCAAATTTTGTCGGCTGGAAAAGCCGCTGGACGTTTATTCTCGCCGCTACCGGCTCTGCGGTCGGCCTCGGCAATATCTGGAAATTCCCCTACATCACCGGCGAATACGGTGGCGGCGCCTTTGTACTGGTATACCTCGCATGCATCCTCCTGGTCGGGATACCGGTAATGATGGCTGAAATCAGTATTGGCCGCTTTGGCCGCACCGACCCCATCCACAGCACAGTGCGAGGAGCGCAGGATGCAAAAACAACCACTGCATGGTCGCTAATCGGGTTTATGGGGGTGTTGGCCGGCCTGATGATCCTGATGTTTTACAGTGTCGTCGCGGGCTGGGCCCTCGACTATGTCTGGCAAAGTGCCACCGGGGCCTACTCCAATCTCCAGGCCACCGCCATCGAGGAAAACTTCGAGGCATTGGCCTCCGACAATACCCGGCAACTCGCCTGGCACACCCTCTTTATCATCCTTACCGGCTCTGTGGTCGCCGTGGGCGTCATCCGCGGTATCGGCACCGTGGTCGACGTGCTGATGCCACTGCTGTTCGTTCTGCTGCTGGTGCTGCTGGGTTATAGCTGGGCCAATGGCGACTTTGAAGCCGGGCTCAATTTCATGTTCCGGTTCGATTTCAGCAAGCTGACGGCGGAGGCGGTGCTCACTGCTCTGGGCCATGCCTTTTTCACCCTCAGTCTCGGCATGGGAGCAATTATGGCTTACGGCGCCTACATGCCCGAAAACAGCTCGGTGGCAAAGACGACCCTGGTAATTGCCCTGCTTGATACGGTGATCGCGCTGGTCGCCGGCATGGCCATTTTCCCGCTGGTATTTGCCAATGGGCTTGAGGCCGGCCAGGGCGCCGGGCTTATGTTCGCCACCCTGCCGGTAGCTTTTTCCAGTATGCCCGGGGGGGTCATTTTCAGCACGATATTCTTCCTGCTGGTTTCCATAGCGGCGCTGAGCTCCTCCATCTCACTAATCGAGCCAGGTGTTGCCTGGCTGGAGCGCCAGGGCGTGCAGCGGGTGTGGTCGGCACTGGTATTCTCGCTCATTGGCTGGGCGGGCGGTGCCGCCTGCATCTACCTGCCCGGGGTATTCGACAGCCTGGATTTCGCCACTACCAACATCATGCTGCCGCTAGGCGGACTGCTCATCGCGATATTCGTTGGCTGGATCATGCGTCGCAACACCGTGCGCAAGCAGCTGCGGGATACCGGAGAGTTAATGTTCAATAGCTGGTATGTGGTCACCCGCTTTATAGCGCCCGCCGGTGTCATTGCTGTCTTCCTGTATCAACTGGGACTGCTGCAAAAACTGGGGTGGATATAGCCCCTGGCTGCCAGGGACGTCAAATACCGCGCCAGTTCCCGGGCCCGGAAAAATTCATTATCCCACTTTGATCCTGGACCCTGGACCCTGGACCCTGGAACCTATGTAGCCTTTCTGGCTTCGACTTGCGAGTGCGCTTGTTATTGACGCAGCTTATGCTCCCATGCAGCAGCAGCCGCGCCGATTTCGACGGAGCGAAAAACTCGAAATCGACACAGCGCCCTGCGGGTCACAGAAAGACTTGCCAGTTTCTCCGCTTCGCACTAATGTGGACGCCTCTGGACAGCTGCATGCACAATTTTGGTGCTTTGCGCACCACTTTGAGGCACACAATCGACTCAAAAGCGTGCACGCTCGTGGTTAATGCCCCGAAACCCGCCGGTAGCCGGACACAGCCGGATATGGCACGTTTTTTGCTTTTTCAGGGCTAGATACCTGATCGCGGGATGCCAGCTGCCTGTCACCGGCAGCCGCGATTGTACTCATTTTATATCAGGCGAAAGCCAAAACACCCGATGGAGGAAGTGCAATGTCCGAGCAAACCATGAAACTGCTCAAAGAAAATGAAGCGCGCTGGGTTGACCTGCGATTTACCGACACCAAAGGTAAAGAACAGCACGTGACTATTCCCGCCTCAGAAGTTAACGAAGACTTTTTCGAAGACGGCAAAATGTTTGATGGCTCGTCCATCAGCGGCTGGAAAGGCATCAACGAATCCGACATGATCATGATGCCCGACGACGAATCTGCGATACTCGATCCGTTTACTGATGAGCCTACGGTCAACCTGCGCTGCGACATCCTGGAGCCGTCAACCGGCCAGGGCTACGATCGCGACCCACGCTCCATTGCCGAGCGCGCTGAAGAGTACCTCAAGAGCACCGGCATTGGTGACACCGCCCTGTTCGGGCCAGAACCGGAATTCTTTGTTTTCGACGACGTAAAGTGGCACGCCGACATCAGTGGCGCCGGCTACTCGATCAACTCCGAAGAAGCTTCCTGGGCCTCTTCGCATACCATAGAAGGCGGCAACACGGGTCACCGCCCGCGCCTCAAAGGTGGTTACTTCCCGGTACCGCCGGTTGACTCCCTGCACGACCTGCGCGCCGCCATGTGTAACGCCATGGAAGCTATGGGGCTGGGCGTGGAAGTCCACCACCACGAAGTCGGCACCGCCGGCCAGTGTGAAATTGGCGTTACCGCCAATACCCTGACCAGGAAAGCCGACGAGGTGCAAATCCTCAAGTACTGCGTTCACAATGTCGCCCACTCCTATGGCAAAACCGCCACCTTCATGCCCAAACCGCTGGTAGGTGATAACGGCTCCGGTATGCACGTGCATATCTCGATCAGCAAGGATGGCAAGAACATGATGGCTGGGGATGGCTACGCCGGCTTGTCCGAAACCGCGCTCTACTTTATTGGCGGGATCATCAAGCATGCGCGGGCGCTCAATGCCTACACCAACGGCTCTACCAACTCCTACAAGCGCCTGGTGCCCGGCTTTGAAGCCCCTGTTATGCTGGCGTATTCGGCCCGCAACCGCTCGGCGTCGATTCGCATACCGTACGTCACCAACCCCAAGGCACGCCGCATCGAGGCGCGCTTCCCGGATCCATCCGCCAATCCCTATCTGGCTTTTGCAGCACTGTTGATGGCAGGTATCGATGGCATCCAGAACAAGATTCACCCCGGCGATCCCCGCGACAAGGATCTGTACGACCTGCCGGCCCATGAAGAGGCGGAAATACCCACAGTTGCGAGCAGCCTGGAACAGGCGCTGGCCGCGCTGGATGCCGACCGGGCTTTCCTGACCGCTGGCGGCGTCTTCTCCGATGACGGAATCGACGCTTACATCAGGCTCAAGGAAGCCGAGATCGAGCGGCTGAATATGACGACCCACCCGGTTGAATTCGATATGTACTTCTCGGTCTAGCATCGGCCTTTCGGCAATACCCAAAACCCGCTAACCCAGCGGGTTTTTTTATGTACAGGACGTACGGTATGGCGCGGGGGCAGGGATGCCCGGGAGCGCCGATGTACAGGACGTACGGTATGGCGCGGGGGCAGGGATGCCCGGGAGCGCCGACGCTCAGGACCTACGGTATGGCACGGGGGCGTGGCTCCTTTATGCGTTGGAATTTCCTTCCGCACCCGGGCGCTTGCCCTCGACGACCGGGCGCTGCGCGGGCGCTTTGGGGGCTTGCAAGCCAGGTCATAATGCACCATATTGGTGCATAAATTCTCTGGATCGAACTAGCACGGTGAGCGGCTTTGATCTCAACTGCAGGCCTGATTCAGGAAACTCGGTGCTGCAGGAGCAAATGCACAATATTGGTTCGCCTTTTTCGCATCTTGGTTCGTTTTTTGCATATCAGCTACCTAGCGAAAAGCGCCTCAACGATCAAATAGAGCGATACTCTCCAGACCAACAAATTATGGCCATCGACTACCACGACAACCCACTACTCGATAACCTGGCCACCGCGATCATGCTGGTCGACGCCAACCTGCGAATACAATACCTCAACTCTGCAGCCGAGATGCTACTGGAGCTGAGCGGTACCCGCGCACTTGGATTGAGCGTCGATCAGCTCCTCATGGAAAATGGTAAACCGCTCGCGGAGATGACCCAAACCCTCCAGACCCGAATGCCCTATACCAAGCGACAGGTCACTCTCGCCCTTTCCAGCGGGCAGTCAATTTCAGTGGATTACACGGTAACGCCGGTGCAGCTGCATAGCGCGGACTACCTGCTGCTGGAATTCCAGCCCCTCGACCGGCTGATGAAAATAAGTCGTGAGGCTTCGATTATCAACACCCAGGAAACCAGCCGGGCGGTCATTCGCGGACTTGCCCACGAGATAAAAAACCCACTGGGCGGACTGCGCGGCGCGGCCCAGCTACTGGCCAAGGAACTCCCAAACCCGGGCTTGAAAGACTACACCGATATTATCATCGCCGAAGCTGATCGCCTGCGAAATCTGGTGGACCGCTTACTGGGACCCCACAAACTTCCCGAAAACAAGCCGGTTAGCATTCACGAGGTGCTGGAGCGAGTCATCAGCCTGATCTACGCGGAAACCGCCGGCCGCATCAATTTTGTCAGGGACTATGACCCGAGTATCCCCGACTTGACCGGTGACATGGGCAAACTGATCCAGGCCATTCTCAATATCGTTCGCAATGCCATGCAGGCCTTCAAAGACAATGCCGTCTTTACCCCCGAGATCAGGTTGCAGACCCGGATACTGCGGCAGTTCACCCTTGGCGATCAGCGCCATCGCCTGGTGTGCCGGGTGGACATCGTGGACAACGGACCTGGAATTCCTCCCGCTATATTGCAAAACGTTTTCTTTCCCATGGTAAGCGGGCGCGCTGAGGGCACCGGCCTTGGTCTGTCAATTGCGCAATCGATCGTCAACCAGCACCGGGGCTTGATCGAGTGCCTCAGCCAACCCGGGGAAACCCGATTCACCATTTACCTGCCACTGGAGTCGACCGATGAGCAACACTGAACACGTTTGGATTGTCGATGACGACAAGTCAATTCGCTGGGTGCTGGAAAAAGCCCTCAACCAGGCCGGCATTCGCACCTCCTGCTTCGAGAATGGCGAAGCCGCGGTCAAGCGACTGCAACGGGAACAGCCAGACGCCATTATCAGCGACATCCGCATGCCCGGCATGGACGGACTGGAATTACTCAACACCATTGGCGACCAGCATCCGGCGCTGCCGATCATCATTATCACCGCTCATTCCGATCTTGAAAGCGCGGTGGCGTCTTACCAGGGCGGCGCCTTCGAGTACCTGCCAAAACCTTTCGATATTGATGATGCAGTGGCCGTGACCCGGCGTGCGCTCGATCACGCCAGTGAGCAACGCGCTCCCAGCGAAGAAGCCGGGGATGAACCTGCTGCCACCGAGATCATAGGCGAGGCCCCGGCCATGCAGGAGGTGTTCCGTGCCATCGGTCGCCTCTCCCACTCCAACATAACGGTCTTGATCAACGGCGAATCCGGCACCGGCAAAGAGCTGGTCGCCAAGGCGCTGCACCGCCACAGCCCCCGCTCGAGCGGGCAATTCATCGCCTTGAACATGGCGGCAATACCCGGTGATCTCATGGAGTCGGAGTTATTCGGCCACGAAAAGGGGGCCTTCACGGGAGCGGCGAGCCTGCGCCGGGGTCGCTTTGAGCAGGCCGATGGCGGCACCCTGTTCCTTGACGAAATTGGCGACATGCCAGCCGAAACCCAGACCCGGCTGCTGCGAGTACTCGCAGACGGCGAGTTCTACCGCGTGGGCGGCCACACGCCGGTCAAGGTTGATGTTCGAATCATTGCGGCCACCCACCAGAACCTGGAAATGCTGGTAAAAAACAACCGGTTTCGGGAGGACCTGTTTCACCGCCTGAATGTCATTCGCATCCACATTCCCAAACTGGCGGAGCGGCGCGCAGATATCCCCAAACTGGCGCAGCATTTCCTGCAACAGGCAGCCGAAGAGCTGGAGGTGGAGGCCAAGGTTCTCACTCCCAGCGCCGAAACATTTCTGACCCAATTGGACTGGCCCGGCAACGTGCGACAGCTGGAAAACAGTTGCCGCTGGATGACCGTGATGGCATCGGGGCGGGAAATCATGCTATCGGACCTGCCGCCCGAGCTGGGCCAACAAAACAACTCCCTCACTGCGGCACCCGACTGGCAACAACAGTTGCGCGACTGGGCAGATCAGCAACTCAGCTCCGGCAGCGAAAGACTGCTCGATAGCGCCATCCCTGCCTTTGAGCAAATAATGATCGAGGCTGCACTGCGCCATACCCATGGACGCCGCCGCGACGCCGCGAATCTGCTCGGCTGGGGTAGAAATACCCTAACCCGCAAGATCAAGGAATTGGGGCTGGACGCCGTCGTTGACCAGGACACCAGCGAAGAACTGCGCTAATGTTCGACATCGTGCTGTATCAGCCAGAGATACCCCCCAATACCGGCAACATTATCCGCCTTTGCGCCAACACCGGCATGCGCCTGCACCTGATCCAGCCACTGGGCTTCGAACTCAGCGACAAACAGTGCCGCCGTGCTGGCCTGGACTATCACGAGTGGGCCCTGGTCGCGCAACATGGCAACTGGGACAGCTTTGAACGCTCGGTAAAGCCCAGGCGCCTATTTGCCGCCAGCACCAAGGGCAAGTGCTGCTACAGCGAGGTGCGTTACCAACCAGGGGATTCGATTGTGTTCGGACCAGAGACCCGGGGGCTGCCAGCCACGATTCTCGAGGCGCTGCCCACCGGCCAGGTTATCCGGATTCCCATGCTGCAGAACAGTCGGTCCCTCAACTTATCCAACAGCGTCGCCGTTGTCGTTTATGAAGCGTGGCGACAATGCGGATTCCGCGGCGCGCCCGCTTCCGGCCGGGGCCAGGCTTAGCCCTCGCTCCAGCCCTGCCGCAGGCAAAGCCCTGATAGCTCTGCCAGAACCCTAGTTGGCCGGCTTGCCTTCGGCCTGTTTGGCCAGTGCCTGCTGGTAAAGCGCTTCAAAATTGACCGGCGCCACCATGAGCGGGGGAAAGCTGCCCTTGATGACCAAAGTGTCGACCGTCTCCCGGGCGTAGGGAAAGAGGATGTTCGGGCACATAATGTTCAGCACCTGGTGCAGCTGTTGCGGCTCGAAACCGTCACAACCAAAGATACCGGCCTGCTGTACTTCCACCAGGAAGGCGGGTTCATCTTCCTGCTTGGCGGTGATCGTCAGGGTCAGGACAACTTCATAGTTTTTATCGTCGAGCTTTTTGGTCGCGGTATTCAGGTCCAGCTGAACCTGGGGTCGCCACTGCTTCTGGAACGCCGCGTGACCCTGGGGCGCCTCAAAGGACAAATCCTTGATGTATATCCGCTGCAAGGCGAACTGGGGTTGATTCGCCTGCCCGCCTGCCTGGTTCTCTTCAGCCATTAACTACTCCTCGTTAAGGTATCTTTGTGGTTTACGTTCATGGGCCTCCGACTATTTTTCCGGAGGCATGGTTGCCGTTACACTGTGCTTGCCGCACTCTGGCGTAATCCCCCACAGCCCGGCGATCGGAGCGCTTCCGCCCTTGTTCCGGGGTGGTTTATCCGGGCACCCGGGCAGCGGTATCCTGAGCCAGCATTGGATCGAGCCTACCGCGACGCTCCAGATCATACAGCTCTGTGCATCCTCCCACGTGCTGCCCCCCAATCCATATTTGCGGCACGGTGCGCCGGCCACTCAATTGAACCATCTTCTGCCGCAGCGCAGGCTCAGCATCAACCCGAATATCCTGGTAGCTGACGCCCTTGTCTTCCAGCAAACGCCGGGCGCGGACGCAGTAAGGGCAGAAAGCCGTGCTATACATCACGACCGTCACTAACTTTTGACCACCGGCATTTGTGACGCTGACCATTCCATCATGCCCCCATTGAGCCGATAGACTTTTTCAAAACCCCGCTCGCGCAAGCGCTTGGCAACGCTGCCCGTGGTCGATCCCATTTTGCATACCAGCACTACCGGCCGACCTTTGTATTTGTCGAGCTGGTCGATTCGGTCGTTGAGCTGGTTGTAGGGGACGTTCATCGCACCCACAACGTGACCCTTGCGAAACTCCTTGTCGGCGCGCACATCCAGCACCAACGCATCTTCATTATTTATCAGCATGGATAATTGGGCCGGGCTCACCTGGGGGCCGGCTTTGCGCCGCTCGTGCAGCATCAGGACTGTCGCCAATAAAGAAAGCAGGCCAAACCAGTACCACTCCTGGCTGACAAACTGGAAAAACAATTCCATGGAAAATGACCTTTGTGAAAGTACCGGATCCGGGGATGCGCAAGTATAAGGCGCAACCGCGGGCTTATCCAGAGGGGCGACACCGCAACGCTCTGGCACAGGCCAGTGCTAGGGGCTAAAATGACGGGCTACTCATTCCTCGGGCAGCATATCATCGATGAACGCAAAGACGCGCAAAAAGCCGCTGGTACTGATCATTCTCGATGGCTGGGGTTACCGCGAGCAAGCTGACTCCAACGCCATCTATCATGCCGCCACCCCAACCTGGGACCGACTGTGGCAGCAGGCGCCCAAAACCCTCATTTCCGGATCAGGGGCTGACGTCGGCCTTCCCGAGGGTCAAATGGGCAATTCCGAGGTCGGCCACATGAGCCTGGGGGCGGGGCGCGTCATCTACCAGAACATTACCCGCATAGACAAGGCGATAGCAGACCGCTCGTTCTTCGACAACCCGGCTTACTGCGATGCTGTCGACCGCGCCCTGGAGAAAAATGGTGCCGTGCACATATTGGGCCTGCTTTCCCCGGGTGGCGTCCACAGCCACGAGAATCACATACAGGCAATGATTGAGTTGGCCGCCGGCCGGGGCTGCAAAAAAGTGTATGTGCATGCTTTTCTCGATGGCCGTGACACGCCACCACGCAGCGCCGCCCCATCCCTTGCCCGGATCGATGCAAAACTGGGCGAGCTCAACTGCGGGCGCATCGCTTCAATCGTGGGTCGCTACTTCGCCATGGATCGCGACCAGCGCTGGGACCGTCTGGAGAAGGCCTGGAAGCTGCTGTGCGCGGGGGAGGCTCCCTTCAGTGCCAATAACGCGACTGAAGCCCTGGCGGCTGCTTATGCCCGTGATGAGGACGACGAGTTTGTGCAAGCGACTCGAATCCAGGCCGCCGGCGAGCCCGATGCCCGAGTCAGAGATGGCGACAGTGTCGTCTTTATGAACTTCCGGTCAGACCGGGCGCGTGAACTCAGTCATGCCTTTCTGGATGCTGACTTTAGCGGCTTTGATCGCCCGCAGCAGCCGAAACTGGCCGCATTTGTCACCACCACCCACTACGCTGACGATATCATAGCCCCCTGCGCCTTTCCTCCCGAAGGCCTCGGCAATACCCTGGGAGAATACCTTTCCAGGCTTGGCTTGCAGCAGCTGCGAATCGCGGAAACGGAAAAATATGCCCACGTGACCTTCTTTTTTAGCGGCGGCAGGGAAAAACTCTACGCCGGCGAAGAGCGCATACTGGTCGATTCGCCAAAGGTGGCGACTTACGACCTCAAACCCGAGATGAGCGCCCCGGAGGTCACGGCAAAGCTGGTCGACGCCATCAGGAGCAAGTCCTTTGACGTGATCATCTGCAACTACGCCAACGGCGACATGGTGGGACATACTGGCAACTTCGACGCAGCGGTCAAGGCCGCGGAGGCAATCGATACCAGCCTGCGCGCCGTCATCGATGCCCTCGAGGAAGTCGACGGCGAGGCACTGATCACCGCAGACCACGGCAACTGTGAACAAATGCTGGATGACGGCGGGGTCAAACATACCCAGCATACCACTGAGCTGGTGCCGTTTATCTATGTCGGACAGCGCGACGTAACGCTCCAGCCAGGCGCTCTCCCCGATGTCGCTCCTACGATGCTGGCACTGCTCGACCTGCCCCAACCCGAGGAAATGACCGGTCACTCGCTGATCAGGCAATCGTAAGCCTTGCCAATGGCGCGCAGTATCACCAGGATTGCCAGACTCTCCCTGCTTCTCCTGGGTTTTGTGGTATTGAGCGCGGGGGCGCAACAGACTGCAAGCCCAGCGGATCTCAAGCGGCTGCAAGCGGCGATCGCTACCCTGCAAAAGGAACTCAAGCAAGACCGCGGCAAATACAGCACCCTTGGGGACCAACTGAAGCGTGACGAAGTCGCCATCGGCAAGCTCAGTATCGCGATCGAGGACAATACCGACAAACATCAAGCGCTGACCCGCGAACTCGAGCAATTGCGAGAGCGCCAGTCGCAACTGCAACGTCAGCGCGACAAACAACAGGTACTGATAGCGGCACAACTGCGCAGTGCCTACCAGATGGGACACGAGAAGACCCTCAAGGTGCTGCTGAACCAGCAGGATCCGGCGTTGATATCCCGCGCCATGACCTATGTCGACTATTTCAACCGGGCTCGCCTGCAGCAAATCGAAAGTTTCAACGCAACGATTGCCGAGCTCACCGAGTTGGAGCCCAGCATCATTGCCAAGGCACTGACACTGCAGCAGGCAGGTAATAAGCTGGCGCACGATAAAGACCAATTGGCGGGCCAGCAGCTGTCCCGCCAAAAAACCCTGGCCAGCCTGGCCAGCTCGATTTCCAGTAAAAAGGCGCAATTACAGCAATACGAGAAGGATCGGGCTCGCCTCGAGGCTCTGCTGAATACGGTAGAGGATGTCACCAAAACTTTCGCCACCATTGAAGACGCCCAGCCCTTCGCCAAACGCAAAGGCAAAATGCACTGGCCCGCCGCGGGCAAGCTGGTCAACCGGTTTGGCAGTCGGCGCAAGGATGGCGGATTAAAATGGCAGGGTGTGGAGATACGCAGCAAGGAAGGCACCCGGGTCAAGGCGATACACCATGGTCGAGTCGTGTTTGCCGACTGGTTTGGTGGCCAGGGGCTTTTGATCATCATCGATCATGGCGATGGCTACATGAGCCTCTATGGCCACAACCAGAGCCTGCTCAAGGAAACCGGCGACTGGATCAGCACCGGCGAGTCGATTGCAACGGTCGGCGCCAGCGGCGGGCGCAGCGAGACCGGCCTGTATTTCGAGATACGTCATCGGGGCAAGGCCAATAACCCTGCCCAGTGGTGTCGGTCGTGATTATTCACGCACAAGTCGGGCGAGGTAGCACACGGTTATGATATGATCAAGCACAATTAACGATTATGTGGAGGTTCGCCATGAGCTTGCGGACGCATTCCCGATTATCCCTTTCATGTCGCCTGGCGTTAACTCCGCTTCTGCTGACTGTCGCACTGGGCGCGAGCGCCGACCGGGCACCCCCTCCCCAGGGCCAACTCCCACTGCAGGAGTTGCGCACATTTACCGATATTTTTGATCATATTCGCCGCAATTACGTCGAAGAAGTCGACGACAAAACCCTCCTTGAAAATGCTATCAGGGGCATGCTTTCCGGGCTTGATCCCCACTCTGCCTATCTGGACGCCGAGTCTTTCGGTGATTTGCGGATAAACACCAGCGGCGAGTTTGGCGGCCTCGGGCTCGAAGTCGGCATGGAAGACGGTTTGGTGCGGGTTATCTCCCCCATCGACGACACCCCGGCCAAGCGCGCCGGCATCGAGAGTGGCGACGTCATCATCAAACTTGATGAACGCAATGTGAAAGGCATGTCACTCAGCGAGGCTATCGAGTTAATGCGCGGCCCCCGCGGCAGCATTGTCACCCTGACCATTGTGCGCGAGGGCACCAGCAACCCTTTCGATGTCGTGGTTACGCGAGACGTCATCAAGGTTGCCAGCGTCAAGAGCGAGCTGCTCGAGCCCGCCTATGGCTACCTGCGCATCGCCCAGTTCCAGTCGCAAACCGGGGAAGAGACTACCCGGGCGATTCGCCGCCTGCAGGAGGGCAACAAGCCCCTGAAGGGACTGATCGTTGACTTGCGGGACAACCCCGGCGGCATTTTGCAATCGTCGGTGGAAGTGGTCGACAGCCTGCTCAACAACGGCATGATCGTCTACACCCAGGGGCGGGTCGATGATTCCCGGTTCGAATTCCACGCCAAACCCGGCGACGTGAGCAATGGCTCTCCTGTGGTGGTACTCATCAACAGTGGCTCGGCATCTGCATCGGAAATCGTGGCGGGCGCACTTCAGGATCACAAGCGGGCGATCATCATGGGCACAGACAGTTTCGGCAAGGGTTCGGTGCAAACGGTTTTACCCATCTCTGAACACAAGGCCATCAAGCTGACCACCGCGCTCTACTTTACCCCCAATGGGCGCTCCATCCAGGCCATGGGCATCCATCCGGATATCGTGGTCGATCGGGCCAAGGTGCAGAAAATCGGCAGCTCCGCCGATGTGAAAGAAGCCGACCTGAATGGCCACCTGCGCAACGGCAACGGCAAAACCCAAGGCGCTGCAAAGCCGACCGGTGAGCTGCAAATGCGCGACAATCAGCTTTATGAAGCCTTGAGTCTGCTCAAGGGTATCAATATCATGGCCGACCACAAACGCGCCAGCAACGCCGGTGCCCACCTGGCGGCAACCACGATCCAGTAGCTGCGGTTATTCAGTGGCCACTGGATTAGTAGTGGCCGCCCAAGCGTCCATCACAAGCGCACTTCCACCCCTTGCTGGGCCATGAACGCCTTGGCGTCCTGGATACTGTGCTCGGCAAAGTGAAAAATGCTGGCGGCCAGCACCGCATCGGCGCCCCCCTGGAGCACGCCGTCGACCAGGTGCTGCAAATTCCCGACCCCACCCGAGGCAATCACCGGAATATTGACGGCATCGGTAATGGCCCGGGTGAGCTCCAGGTCGAAGCCATCCCTGGTGCCGTCGCGATCCATACTGGTGAGCAGGATTTCTCCAGCGCCATATTCAGCCATCTGCCTTGCCCAGGCGACGGCATCGATGCCTGTTGGCTCGCGGCCGCCGTGGGTAAATATCTCCCAGCGTGGCGGCTTATCAGCAACCCGCTTGGCATCGATAGCAACCACGATACACTGGCGACCAAAACGCTCGGCCGCCTCCCGCACAAACTCCGGATTATGGATTGCCGCCGTATTGATGCTGACCTTGTCGGCCCCGGCGTTGAGCATGGTGCGAATATCTTCGACGCTGCGGATACCACCGCCCACTGTCAGAGGAATGAAAACCTCGGCCGCCATCCGCTCTACTGTGTGGACCATGGTTTCACGCTGCTCGTGGCTGGCAGTGATATCGAGAAAGGTGATTTCGTCAGCACCCTCCTCGTTATAACGCTTGGCCACTTCAACCGGGTCGCCAGCGTCGCGGATATCAACAAATTGCACGCCTTTTACCACTCGCCCCTTATCGACATCCAGACACGGAATGATGCGCTTCGCCAGACCCATCAGTTGCGCTCCCCTGCAGCGAAGCCATCGCACCAGGCCTGCGCCTCGGCGACTTCGAGGCTACCCTCGTAAATGGCTCGCCCGGTAATCGCACCCAGAATGCCCTCGTGTGCGACCTCTGCCAGGGCCTTGATATCCGCCATGTCGGTGATGCCGCCGGAAGCAATCACAGGAATGCTTGCCGACCTTGCCATCGCCAGGGTGGCATCCACGTTGACACCCTGCATCATGCCGTCGCGACTGATATCGGTATATACGATTGCCGATACACCATCGTCCTCGAAGCGACTCGCCAACTCGGTAGCCTTGACACTGGACACTCTGGCCCAGCCGTCGGTCGCCACCAGCCCATCGCGAGCATCGAGCCCAACTATAATACGGTCGGGAAATTCTCGGCAGGCCTCGGCGACAAAGGCCGGATCTTCCACCGCACGGGTGCCGATGATCACGTAGCCGACCCCGGCCGCGAGGTAGCGCTCTATGGTAACCAGGGAGCGAATGCCACCGCCAATCTGGATGGGCAACTCGGGCCAGGCAGCGGCAATGGCCGCCACCACCTCACCATTGACGGGCTCGCCGGCGAAGGCGCCGTTCAAATCCACCAGATGCAGGCGTCGACACCCCGCATCCACCCAGCGCCCGGCCATGGCAAGCGGATCATCCGAAAACACCGTCGAGTCGTCCATGCGACCCTGGCGCAGGCGCACGCACTGGCCGTCCTTGAGATCGATGGCGGGAATAATCAACATAACCGGGCTCCCGTTCAGGCGGACGTGCTGCTGCCGTCCCAATTGAGGAAATTCTGTAACAACTGCAATCCCGCGGTATGACTCTTCTCCGGATGAAACTGCACCGCGAAAACATTGCCGCGAGCCAGAGCCGCGGTAAACTCCACCCCGTATGTGCAACTGCCTGCCACCAGGCCCGGGTCATCCTCCTGCACATAATAGCTATGCACAAAATAGAAACGACTATCCTGGGGGATACCGCGCCACATGGGGTGCGGGTTCTGGTGCACCTCGTTCCAGCCCATATGTGGCACCTTCAGGCGCTGCTGGTCTGCACCGCGCAGCTTATCACCAAAAAAACGCACCCGGCCCGGCAGCAGCCCGAGGCAGTCTACGCCACCGTTTTCCTCGCTGTGATCAACCAGCGCCTGCAGACCGACACAAACTCCCAGCATCGGCTGGCCACTGGCGACCACCTCGGCGACCACGCGATCCAGCTGCAGCCGCCTGATTTCCGCCATGCAATCCCTGATCGCGCCGACACCCGGCAATAAAACCCGGGTTGCCGACCTGATTTGCTCGCTATCACTGGTGACACGCACCTCGACACCGGGCTGCACATGCTCCAGTGCCTTGGCCACGGAATGCAGGTTGCCCATACCGTAGTCGATGACCGCGACAGAATTGTGCCGCATCATAAACTGCCCTTGGTGCTGGGCATGGCATCTGCCATCCGCTGGTCGCGGCTCAAGGCCATGCGCAGCGCCCTGCCAAAAGCCTTGAACAGGGTCTCGGCCTGGTGGTGGGTATTGGCGCCGCGCAAATTGTCCAGGTGCAGGGTCACCCGGGCGTGATTGACGAAGCCATGAAAGAATTCACTGAACAGGTCGACGTCGAAGTTTCCCACCCTGGGCCGGGTGAAACTGCAATTCATAACCAGCCCCGGGCGGCCAGAGAAGTCGATCACCACCCGCGACAGCGCCTCATCCAGCGGCACATAGGCATGGCCGTAGCGATAAATCCCTCGCTTGGCGCCCACTGCCTTGTCGACGGCCTGGCCCAGGGTTATTCCAATATCTTCCACCGTGTGGTGGTCATCGATGTGGCAATCGCCGCTTGCCTTGATTTTCATATCGATCAAGCCATGGCGGGCAATCTGGTCTAGCATATGATCGAGGAATGGAACTCCGGTGTCGAGATCCGCCCTGCCACTGCCGTCGAGGTTGATCTCGACTAGGATCCGGGTTTCCAGGGTATCCCTGGTCACCGTAGCCTGGCGATCAGCCATAGCACTCA
Organism: Cellvibrionales bacterium; assembly: GCA_024645065.1. GTDB lineage: Bacteria > Pseudomonadota > Gammaproteobacteria > Pseudomonadales > JAHEGP01 > JAHEGP01. The sequence goes on from JAHEGP010000007.1 coordinate 25,731, forward strand.
CCCTAACTGTCATTAAAAAGAGCGCAATTATAGGGTATTCGAACGTGGATAACATCTGACATCCGCCTCGCTCTGGCATACCATACGCATCTCGGTGAGGACAGCAGGAGGAAACTAGATGGGCAAGCTGGTGAAGTGGTTGGCATTGATAGTGCTCGGCATACTGCTGATCGCCGCTGTAGGTGCCGGCATCCTGATGATGCTGCTCGACGAAGACAGGATCAAGCAGGAACTCAACAAGGCTGTCCACCAGGCCACCGGCGGTGAGCTGGCGATCAACGGCGCGCTGGGCCTGTCCCTGTTCCCGCAACTGGGGGTTTCGGTAGAGCAACTGCACTTCACCCCGAAAGACCAGACCCAGCCGCTGGCGACGATCGGCACCCTGGACCTCGGTGTAGACCTGATGCCGCTGTTCAGCGGCCAGATCAATGTGGGGGAAATCACCCTCGACGGTTTGCGCCTCAACCTGGTTCGCGATGCCAATGGCGTCGGCAACTGGGAAAACATCAATCCTGAAAAAACAACCGGCGCGGCGCCGGGGGACACAGAGTCAACCGCTCCGGCAGTACCCGTTGGCACTCGCGACACCGGTGCCATGACGCTGGCGATTTCGCGCTTGAAAGTATCGGACACTGAAATCAACTATCGCGACCTCAAGACCGGAGAAAACTATCAGCTGAGCGACTTCAAGCTGGACAGCCAGGGGGTCAACCTTTCCGGCGGCAGCTTCCCCGCCACCATTGCCTTTAAGGTCAACTCCAGCGCCCCGGCGCTCACCCTGAAATTCGACCTCGACACCCAACTGAGCGGCGACCTGCAAGCGCAGATCCTTGAGCTGCAAAGCACCGAGGCGACCATTGTCGGCAGCGGCGAGCCAACCGGCAATATCCCCCTCACCACGCACTTCTATACGGACGCCCGGGTCGACCTGCAAAAGGGCATCGCCTCGCTCCACAACCTGAAAATCGAGCTTGAACAGCTCAAGCTTTCGGGCACTGTCGATATCAGCGACCTGACGGACAATGCCAAACTCAAGGCCAGCCTCCAAAGCAACCCGTTTAGCCCGAGGGCACTGGCAGAATCCCTGCAACAACCCCTGCCTGAATTCACCAATGACAAGGCGCTCACCGAGATGCGCTTTGCCAGCGATATTGACTACAGCGGCAATAGTGCCCGCCTCAAAAACGTCAATGTCATGCTCGACAATACACAGATCAATGGCAGTGTCGCGATCACCGATATCGAAAAACAGGCGTTACAGGTGAAGTTGAAGATAGACCAGCTCAACCTGGATGATTACCAGGTGGCCGTCGTTGAGGACAAGCCCGAATCGAGCGGCAAATCCGCGGGCAAAACCCGGGTGGTAACGCCTCTCCCTCTACTGCCGGTTGATACCATCAAAAAGCTCAATGCCGACGCAACGATTAACCTGGGTAAGCTGGTCGCATCCGGTGCCGAGTTAACGGACATCGCGATCAAGGCCCAAGCCAGCAACGGCGTAGTCAAACTGTCCAGCCTGACTGCAGCGCTATACCAGGGCAGCGCCGATTTTGCCGCCGCCATCGACGTGCGTCCACAGCAGCCAGACTGGACTTTCAATGGCTCGCTGGCGAACATCCAGATGGCACCACTATTGAGGGCAACCAGCGAAATCGACTGGGTGGAGGGAAGCCTCGATTTCAGCGGCAAGCTCAAGGCCCGGGGCAACCACCTCGAAAACCTCAAGAAGACGGTAACAGGGCCAGCGAGTTTCAGCCTGAGTAACGGGGTACTGCGCAATATGAGCCTGGATAAAACAGTATGCCAGGCAATTGCCCTGGTGAACCGCAAACAGCTGACCAAAGCCTTCGCTAAAGACACCGGATTGAACAATGTCAAGGGTACGCTGGAGTTCGGCAACGGCCGCCTGACCAACAAGGAGTTTACCGCCGGACTCAGTAATACCAGTGTCAAGGGCAGCGGCCACATCGGGCTGCTGGACGACACCGTTGACTACCGCATGGGCGTCAGGGTGATTGGCGAGCTGGAAGAAGTGGATCCCGCCTGCGAGGTCAACAAACGCTACAAGGATATCTATTGGCCGGTGCGCTGCAAGGGCTCGCTCAAGGCGGAACCTTCGAAGCTGTGCAACATCGACAGCGAAGGCATTAACGAGATAGTGAGAAAAATGGCCGGGAAAGAAATCGAAACACGGGCCAAAGATGCCATCAATGACGCGCTGCAGCGCTTCCTGCGCTAGTGGCGCCGGCCCAATTCCAGCATGCCGTGCTGGCCTGGTTCGACCAGCACGGAAGAAAAGACCTGCCCTGGCAGCAGAACATCAATCCCTACCGGGTCTGGCTGTCGGAGGTCATGCTGCAGCAAACCCAGGTAAAAACCGTAATTCCCTACTTCGAGCGCTTCACGCGTCGATACCCCACCGTCACAGAGCTCGCTGATGCCGAACTCGACGAAGTGCTGCATTTATGGACCGGGCTCGGCTACTATTCCAGGGCGCGCAACCTGCATCGCAGCGCGCAACAGGTAGTGCAGGATCACGCCGGCCAGTTTCCCCGGGAAGTCGATCAATTGCAGCAACTGCCCGGCATCGGCCGCTCTACGGCGGGCGCCATTGCCGCGCTTGCCTATCAGCGGCGAGCCCCCATTCTCGATGGCAACGTAAAACGGGTGCTGGCCCGCTTCTATGCCATCGACGGCTGGCCTGGTCGAAGCCGGGTGTCCCATCAACTCTGGGAGCGCGCCGAGGCAAACACACCGCAGCAGCGGGTACAGGACTACACCCAGGCGATGATGGATCTGGGGGCCACGATCTGCACCCGCAGCAAGCCCGACTGCGACGGCTGTCCCCTGAACAGCGAATGCAGCGCCCTGCAACAGGGCAAGATTGCCCGTTACCCCGGCAAAAAGCCACGTGCGCCGATACCAGTCAAATCCACTCGCATGCTGATTATCGAGAATACCCGCGGCGAAATACTGTTGCACAAGCGCCCCCCCAGCGGCATCTGGAGCGGTCTCTGGATATTTCCCGAGATTGATTTGGCTCTTGAGCCTGCCCACTATTGCCGCGACAGCCTCGGCCTGGACATCATGACGACAGAGACCTGGCCACGCTACCGTCACAGCTTTAGCCACTACCATCTCGACATCGAGCCGCTACACCTGCAGGTGGAAATCCAGGAGCAGCACCTTATGGCTAGCGACCAGGCACTTTGGTATAACCGGGCGCAGCCCCAGGCAATTGGCCTGGCCGCCCCCATCAAGCAAATCATGGCGCGTCTAGCCAAGCAATCTTGTTAGAGGAAAACCCATGTCACGGAGCGTTTTTTGCAGGAAATACCAGCGGCAATTGGATGGTCTGGACGCCCCACCCTATCCCGGGCCCAAAGGCCAGGACATTTACGACAAGGTATCCAAAAAAGCCTGGGGCGAATGGCTTGCGCTGCAAACCATGCTGATCAACGAACATCGGCTCAACGTGCGCAAGCCCGAAACCCGCGCCTACCTGAGCGAGCAAATGGACAAGTTTTTTGACAATGAAGAGACCGATCGCGCCGAGGGCTATGTGCCCCCCGAAGAATAAATGGAAATTGCCTCACAGGCTTGACTAGCAACAAGGCAAACGGTTTAATACGCGCCTCGTGCGTACAGGCACTTCTGCATCGAAACAGCGAAGCCACAAGCCGACCGGTTTCGATGCATTTGCCCAGATAGCTCAGTCGGTAGAGCAGGGGATTGAAAATCCCCGTGTCGGTGGTTCGATTCCGCCTCTGGGCACCATCCCGATCAATGACAAGCAACTCATCGCCGCGGCCGGCAACCGCCGGATTTTGGCAAAATGCTGTCTTCTAAACGGCGGGTCACCCGGACCAGTTGCCCGGCCCTGAATCCCTCCTGACTCATCGCCACAGGCCCTGATTGACCTGGCAAACGAGGCATCCCTGCAGAGGGACGCTCAGCCACCTCAGCCCTGTTGTCATTAAAGCCCTTTGAACAGCCTGCTACCGGTCGCGCGTGTTTGCGGCATTTCCGCAGGACGGACCCGCAGAGATTCCTCTCGTTTGCACCCCCGCTTTGTGCCCGACCAGCGCGCCGGTATCACTCCCGGGC
>JAHEGP010000342.1 GCA_024645065.1 Cellvibrionales bacterium
TAGCACTAAACCGCTCGCGCGGTAAGCGGTAGCCAGCACGTGCCAAATTGTACCTGAGATTACTACCCAAACTGGGCCCCTCCTGTGTTGAGGTTGTTGTTGCCAAACGACAAACCGACAATACAGGAGCAAGACCCATGAGCCAGTCTAACAAACCTATCAGCCCATTGCGTCAGCGTATGTTGCAAGATATGGCCATGCGCAAGTTTAACCCATCTTTAGATTTTACTGACAACAAACGCATAAAAAACAAACAGGTAGCCTTCGGGTCAGGTCCGTTATGGCACTACACATTTGTTTTTTTCCGGTCGGCAATCAGACGATGGTTTTTTCGACATTCCCCGGCTGAGCAGAAATGCCCAGGGCATCGACTATTGCTTTCTGGTGGGGTTCTGCGCGCGTCGTCTTGCGCACGTGAACGGTTTTACCGTCTTCTCGCTTGAGGCTTACCGTGATCCGCTGCTGGTTTTCCAGCTTGCGGCGTATCGTCTCCCAACTGTCGTGAATGCCTTGAGACTTCAGCTGGGTGCGGATCGTATGCACCAGGTGGTAGGCTAGCAGGGTAATGAACAGGTGGCCTTCGATGCGAGATTCCTTCTGATGGAAGTTGGGACGCATCCCCAGTTCGCTCTTCAGGCTACGAAAGACCGCCTCCAGATCGGTCAGCATGGTGTAGGTGTGCCATAACGTGGCTTCATCCCAGTCGACAAGGTTAGTGCGCAGGCAATAGACACCGGGGTGGGTCGCCTGGGAATGCGGCTTTTCCGAGCGCTCCCAGTGGATAGCGGTGGCTTTGTCGTGGGCGTCATCGTGCTCAACCCGGATGGTATAGTGCTGGGCCACGCGACGGTGCCTTTCTTTCAATCGCCCGATGCGCTCCAGAATCTTGTCATAGTTTTTGGTCGTGCCCTTTTTCGATAGCCCGTCATGGAGACCCTGCAGCGCCGCGTCAAAGCGCTGACTGGATTGATCCTGCATCGCCTGTTCTTTTATTTCACGGGCCTGTGAGTGACAGTAGAGCTCCACCTCGCCGGTCTCGGGCTTGACGACTCGCTGGATGCGAACGGTTTGCCCCGGTTCTTCTTTTACTATCACGGCCTGTCCAGGATCAAACGCCCGTTGGCGCTTGCGGCTGACCACCAGATAGCGATAACCCTGCTCAAGCAGCCAGGTGATATTGGCATCACTGGCGATACCGGCATCCATCACCACGGTACTGCCCACGCAGCAATTCAGTCCCGTCAGCATGGCTTGCAGGGTATCCGGCTCACTGGCGTTACCGGCAAAAAACTCGCTGGCGCGGGGAAAGCCGCTACCATCCAGTACCAATCCGAGGGTAATCAGGGGACAATCCGAACGCTTCTCTTTGGAGCGTCCCCGCTTGGCTTTGGCAGCGCCCTTTACGTCACCCTCAAAGAATGTGTTAGTCAAATCGTACAGGGTGATGGTTTCTTCGACGGCAAACAGTTCGCGTTCCCGGCCAAACAAATGCGCTTCCAACTCGGCCTTGTGCTTCCAGAGCTGATCCGAGGCTTGATAAAGCCGGTCCAGGCCCATAGCTTCAAAATCGTAACCCAATAATTCGCCGAGGCCGCTGCGTTGTTGCAACCACTGGTGGCTGGCCAACTCGCTGGCAGGAAACGCCATGCGCGCCAGGATATTGCCTACGGCGGCGGCCAGTTGGTGGCGGTTAAAACCCAGCGCCTTCAGCTTGTCGCGCAAGGCCAGTTGATCCAGGGCATGCAGGGCGATGTGCTCTATCCCCACCCGGCGAGGGCGAACCAGTTCCAGCGTGGCGAGATCAACCGATGCACAGGGCCCTGCCTGTGCGGCATCCTCACCGCGGCCGGCCAGTATCTGTGCGGCGTAGCGCTGCGCCAGCACTTCCAGTTCTGCCGGCAATTCCAGCGATAACAGTGAAGGTTGACCACCGAGCAGTTGTTCAATCCGGGAGGACAGGGCGCGCCACTCCCTTTTGGCCACCTCGAAATGACGACCGAGATTCAACAGGGTGTGTTGTTTTATCCGCCCGCCGACCCGCTGGGATTCGACCAGCCGATAAGTGTAGTAAGGCGCCGCTTTCTTGCGATTACGGCTCTTGATGGTGGTGCGGCGAATGAACATGCCGGCAGCGTGCACTAGATTGACTGGCAGCACAAGGCTCAAAGCGTATTTTATGGCACTACAAAACGCTTTTCAAAATTCGACCATTGATTTTAAAGGATATATTCTTGGAAAACGGCCAAAAATAGATGAAATCAGCCAATTGTCACGAAAGATGGGTTAAACAGATGTCTCTGTCCCCGCGGTAAAACCGTGCGCACTCCCGGTTGTGAAATGAATACATCCATCGCTACCACTACCTGGGCTAAAAAAACGCTGCCTGGCGCCCAACTGCGCTACTTTGTCGCCAGCGGCGACCAGTTTGTGGCCCTGCTGGGATTTGGTGCCAGCGCCTGGCAGGCCGCGCCGCGGGATAATTATATCGGCTGGAGTCATGAGCAACGAAAAGAGCATTTGCATCGGGTGGTCAATAACGCCCGCTTCCTGATCCTACCCTGGGTAAAATCAAAAAATCTGGCTTCGATGATCCTGTCGATGGCGGCCAAACGCTTGCCGGCTGACTGGGAGTCCCGCTACCATTATCGCCCCGTTCTGCTGGAGACATTTGTGGAGAAAAACCGATTTGCCGGGACCTCGTATAAAGCCG
>JAHEGP010000343.1 GCA_024645065.1 Cellvibrionales bacterium
CATTCCTCTGGTTGGTGAAGAGCCGCGTTGACTTCCTTGAGTACCCCGTAGAACGACACCTTTTTCAGGACCCGGTCGCTCAGCAGTCGCTGCCCGTAGGGCGCCTCCTGCTGTTTCATGATTTTCTGCAGATCCAGCCTCGAAGCCAGGTAGCGAATCCCCACATTCACGGCATTCACGGTACTTTCAAAGCCCGGCGTGTTGATCAGCCTGGACAGCATCGCCGGGGTCGAAACCAGGCCCTTGCGCTGCTCATCGTCGAGTTCCAGCCTGCCGCCGGAGGTCAACCGGTAAACCTCTTTCGGAGCGGGAGCACGCTGCTTTTTGCCGCTACCCTTGCCCCGGGCCTTCCGCTTGTTCATATTCGGGGTGATATGACGCAGGTCGCTGGGTGCCCAGGTTGCTATATGAATGACTCCCCCGACCCGCAGCGCCTCGATCAGTTGCTGATCTTCTGCATTCAGCTGGTCGAAATCGGGTAACTCGTCCCTGTAGTCGTCGAGTACGGACAACAGAAGATGGTCGGAAATACTGCCCGCGAATGAGTGGCAACAGATGGGCGTGGGCCGCTTCGAACGCCAGTTGCGCAGGATCATTTTCCGCAGCGTGTTGGCATAGTGGGGGAATATCTCGTCGTCGGGCAGCGTCTTGGCATGCTTGCCACGGCGCAGTGCAGAGACCCGCCAGGCGCTGGGCAGGCGGATCAGCAGATTGATATAGCTGTAGAGCCCCATGAAGCCGTGGACCAGCAGGATATGTACGCCGCCCTCCTCGTCGCCTTCGCGCACCTCCGACTTGATCTCGATAGTCTTGCCGTTCTCCTCGTATCGAAACACATCCTCGTCAAACAGCAGAGCCCGGTTGTCGGCAAAGATGTAGACTTTTTCGGCGATCTCATAAGTCTCACGCATCATACGGATGGGGGTTTCCATCACAGTCTGCTCAAAGCTGGCACTGTCTTCCATCTCGAAACGCCCCAGCGCCCTGAGCTTCAGGTTGCCGGAAACAATCAGGGAGATGCACTCGGCCGCCGTCAACACACCGCGATTGAGGGCGATACTGATAGCACCACTGGGGTTTTCCACCACCATCACGCCGGGTTTTTTCGTTTTCAGTTCCGGCGTGTAAGGCGGAAACGCACCGATCCCGCCATTCCTGCCGATGCCGCTGATAATCAGGTGGAGGGACATCGTTTGCCCGAGGAGTTTGCGCAGGTTTTGCTGGTAGCTCCGCGCTTCGAGCCCGGCGGCTTGCAAGGCGAGTTCGCGGTCGCCCTTGCTGAGCGCAGCCTCGACTTCACTCGCATCAATCGGCAAGGTCATCACATCGACGACTCGCCCGATGATTTCGGCGCGGCTGGCGCTCCGCTTGAGTTTTAATCTTTGGGCGAGTTCCCTGGCGCCCTGGGTGGCGATCAACCTTTTGGCCAGGGGCACGATAAGCGTCGCCACCAATGTGTCCCGGGTACCCTCCCAATTCTCTTCGTTACAGGTTTCCTCGAGGAAGAAAAAACGTACATGATCGAGCCAGTTGATATCGTCGAAGTAGTATCTCAGTAGCGCCTTGTACTCGTTCTTGACGGTATTGCCGCCGCCGACCCCGATCGTAAAGTATTGACGCTTGAAAGCGGTATCGCCCCGACCGCCCTCCCCGACCAGCCAGTCCCGGTATTTTTCCTTGGCGATCTGCGCCGCGTGACGGCCCGTGGCCCGGATATCAGGGGTGATACCCAGATGAAATCCCGCCTGTTCCTGCACCAGCAGTGGCTTGCCACCGCGTTGTTTTTTCCTGGCAATTCCCGGCAGCAGGCCAATGCAGGCACCTTCAATGCCCAACGGGACCGAATCCAGCAGTGGCAGCGATCCCAGCACATCGAACATTGTCATATGTCAACCCCCAGAAGCCGCTGGCAGATACCCCGTCCGGCATGGAATCTCACCGAGAAGGCAGCCTTCATTTGGCCGAGCCTGCCACCGGTTAGCCCGTGCAATACGCCCTTTCAACGGATGCACCAACACCCGTAAACAATCCGTTATTAAACACCACTGTTGACGATGCTAAGCAAGTCCGGGGGCGCTTGCAATCCCCCAATGCCCGATACTTGTCCTAGATCAAGTCCGCATCGCCGGGGAGCACTTCCGGTTAGCCGGGGATCGGGCTTTGTTAATCATTGGGCCACAGCTGCGAGCCCGGCTGGAAGGGTCAAACCAGGTATTGTAACTCCCTGTTTTGCAGTTCTTTTTTACTTTGAAGCTCAATTTTGCGTTGCCACATACCAGCGACACCGAACGCATTGATTTTCACCTTGCGGCTCTGCTCCGCCAGCGCCGCCCCGTCCACCGCGGTTGGCAACCGGAACACTGTCGAACTGCTTCATAGAGTTCCGCTACTCAATTCGGGCCTGGGTCACAGCGACATCGCCCGGCACCGTGACGAATTGGCGGTCATTCTCACGCAAAAATTCCGTTTGATGGCACCGTTTTTGCCAAATGCACCATACTATACTGAGCAAACACCACGCCTCGGAGGAGACCGATGGGAAAAGAAAGTTCAACTGACAAAAACCCGTTCAATCCGCCGAAGTGGGCCTTGAAAACCATGTCCCGCACCCATGTATTCCTAAACCGCATTACACGGGGCAAGATGTTCAACACCTTGTCGGGAGACGAGGTGTGTTTCGTAACGATGACGGGTG
>JAHEGP010000344.1 GCA_024645065.1 Cellvibrionales bacterium
AAGCGCCGGGCTCAAGGTAGAGGTCGCCTGGATATAGGCCACGTCTACATTGTCGGAGGCGGCATAAGCAGGCACGGTTACCCGGACCAGGACGTTGGCGCTGTCGCCAGAAGCGATAACCAACGGACTGGGCTCCGTGGGCAGTAATTCTGCCCAGCCGCGGGAGTCACTGGTTATGCGCACATCATAGGTGTCAGTATAGTTGCCGGTGTTCTGCAGCAAGTGAGTGAAGGTTACTACCTCACCCGGCAGCAGCGTGCTGGTCAGGGAAGGCGCGAAGCTGATCCCCGGCACCGGCCGCACTCGGGTGCGAACCACGGCACGCTGGAAGACGGCACTGTCCACAGTCGACGTGGCGGTGATGACGGTGATGCCCAAGGAGGTTGGCTCCGCGGACAGCGGCACCGTGACCACAGCGCTGAAGCTGACCGCGCCGCCCATGGCCACCACGCCGGAACTGGCGGGGCATTCCACCGGCCAACTGCGGTCGTTGGCACAGCTGATGGTATAGGTATCGGCAGCCGTACCCAGGTTGGCCATATCGAAAGCATAGCTGTCTACGTCTTCCCGATCGGCCCATTGAGAGCGGGATTCAGGGGCAAGATCCAATGCCGGGCTGTTGGCGTAATACTCATCAGCGCCGACATCGATGCCGCTGCCGTTGGGCCGGGCCTGACCTTCAAAATCCAGGTCGATGCCAGCCGGAGTCGCCGGATCGCCGGCGTCGATGCTGCCGCTGGTCGGTGACAGCCGCAGATTGTAGGCTGCCGAGTTGATGAAACCTGGCGGGCCTGATACCGGGTTAGTCAAGGCGGCAGCATTGCTGTTGTTGTTGAAAATCAGGTTGTAGGCACCTGTCACCGATGTGGCCAGTTGATGGATACCACTGTTGGTAACGGCAGTGTTGGAGGCAACGATGGTGTTGCTGATAGCGATTGCGCCTGAATAGGCGAAGATACCACCACCTTCGGAAGCCGTCGCCCGATTCACAGCATTGTTGGCAACGACTGTGTTGTTCCAAAGCTGGCCGTTGCCCAACAAGATGATACCGCCACCCTGACCCCCTGCACCGCCAACGATCCCATTGGCCACATTCTGGTGGATCATATTACTCTGCAGCCATACATTTGAATTCCGGTCCGCGTAAAAACCGCCTCCAAAATCTGCGGTATTCTGGAAAATATAATTCCCTTCGGCGTATGCGGCGGCAAAACGGGCCACATAGACACCACCACCTGATTCCGTAGAATTACCAGATGCAGTGTTGCTGTAAATCTCGTTGAATCGGAGGCTGCTGCCAGCACCACCAACGTTAGCAACATAGATACCGGCACCAAAGCCAGATTGGTTGAGAAATACTTCGTTGTTCTCAACAGTTGCCGTACCAGTAATATAGATGCCTGCACCTTGATGGGGATTGGCTGTGGTCTGGTTGCTATGGATACGGTTGTTGCGGATTATGCTGCTGCTACGGTAATTATAGATACCAGCGCCGGCAACGGCAGAGCCGTTGCGAATGGTAAACCCTTCAATGATTGGGCTGATGGTACCGGTGATGACCACAACCCGCCGACTGGATTCACCATCGAGGATTGTCTCATAAAGCAGCGGATCGGCGGGCTTGTTCCAATCAGCAGCATCAAAACCGCCGCTGACGGTGATAGTCCTGGTCAGCAAGAGCACTGGATCAGTTCCGATCCCCAGATAGGTCCCCTGGGCGACGTGAACCTGCCCACCGTCATCGACCGAAGCCACCGCTTCCTGCAAACGGCAGGGGTCGAGCTGGGTACAAGCAGCCCCTGACGAAGCGATTGGAATAGCATAGGCCACCGCCGCCGCCGGTGCCGCCATGGATGGTAATGCGCCCAATAGCCCCAACAACAAAGCCAGTCCGGTTAATGCCACTATAGGTACCAGACCGACCAGGCTAAGCCGCTTCGAGATGTGGAAATGTGTGTTGACTTTCTGGGGAACGACAGACAGGGGAAAAGATTTCGAAATGCTCATAGCGACAAGTTCCTCTCCTAAACCACCCCAGAAAATACAGCCTAGTGCCGCCAATGCAAACACCAAACAGGGCAGTTGCCGATACTACGATGAACTTTTTTAAACTTCGTGAAATTTCGCAAACAGCAAGAAAACTGCGATTATCTTTCCGGGGCAGTCGCAGCTAATGAAGGAGCATGGTAAGGTCGTCAATAACCTTTGCTAAAATTGCCTATTGTGACCGTACCGGAACACGCCGCTGAAAACGTGGTCCCCAGACCGGTGGCCACACCATTGCTATCGGTAGTTCCAGTCAAGGTTGACGACCCGCCAGGGGCTGTTACCGGCACTGAAACTGAAGCGTTTGACAGAGCGGTCCCATCTTGGAATGCGACCACGGTCACATTGGTGAGTATCACATCGCAGCTCCCGGCAACGCCAACCGACGTGATATCCGCACCGGACACCAGATACTCAGTGCCGACACCATTCAACATCTGGCCGTTGAGCCCGGCTAATACTCTGGCAAAAACGACGGTAACCGCGGTTCCCAACAACTGCACAATTAAAATGACGACAATGGCAACCAGCACGAGAACCAGCGCATACTCCACCAACCCCTGCCCTTCTTCTCTCTTGGGAAATTTCATGAGCCGTCTACTCCGTAAATGATAAATCCAGTGGTATGAATAAACGAGATAATCCA
>JAHEGP010000126.1 GCA_024645065.1 Cellvibrionales bacterium
ATGAGCTGGCGGAGGCTGATTTCCTGATGGCCCAACGTTTGCTGGGCAGGCCGTACAGCCTGTCTGGCAGGGTTTGCTACGGTCGGCAGTTGGGCAGAACCCTTGGGGTGCCTACGGCGAATGTCGAGTTGCTGCGCATGAAGGCACCGATTTCCGGCGTCTACGCGGTGCGGGTAGCCGGCATCAGTGATCGCCTGTACTACGGCGTTGCCAATGTTGGCGTTCGCCCCACTGTAGAGGATCGCAGTAAGGCCATTCTCGAAGTGCACCTATTCGATTTTAGCGGTGACCTCTATGGCAAGCGAATCGACGTTGTGTTTCAGCACAAGATCCGCGAGGAGCACAAATTCGACTCGCTACCGGAGCTCGAACAGCAAATTCGCGCTGATATCGAATCGAGCCGCGCCTGGTTCGGACTCAGTTAGGGCATCCACGGCCTCGCCGGAGACGTATGCCCGTCACTAAACACTTTCGCACTGCAACACTGGAACCTTGAGATGGCTGATTACAAACACACGCTCAACCTGCCCCAGACGGACTTTCCCATGAAAGCCAATCTGGCACAGCGAGAACCCGCGCGAGTGCAACAGTGGCAGGACAGCAATCTGTACCAGCGCATTCGCGAGCTGCGCAAAGGGCGCGAGAAATTTATCCTTCATGATGGCCCACCGTATGCCAATGGCGCTATCCATATCGGTCATGCTGTGAACAAAATCCTCAAAGACATCATCGTCAAGGCGAAAACCCTTGATGGCCTGGATGCACCTTACGTGCCGGGCTGGGATTGTCACGGCCTGCCGATTGAGCTCAACGTGGAAAAAAAGGTCGGCAAGGCGGGGCACAAGGTCAGTGCCGAACAGTTTCGCCAGCAATGCCGGGCATACGCGACAAGCCAGGTTGAAGCCCAGCGCCAGGACTTTATCCGCTTGGGGGTATTGGGGCAGTGGCAGCAGCCCTATCTGACGATGAATTACTCCTTCGAGGCCGACGTGATTCGCTCGCTGGGCCAAATCGCCGCCAATGGGCATCTGCACCAGGGCTTCAAGCCGGTGCACTGGTGTATGGATTGCGCCTCGGCGCTGGCTGAAGCCGAAGTTGAGTACGAAGAAAAAACATCCACCTCGGTGGATGTGTTATTTCCCGTGCTCGACTCCAGTGCCCTGGCCAGGGCCTTTGGCATTGATGCAGACGGCTTGCCGGGAAATGCCGCCGTAGCGATCTGGACCACGACTCCATGGACCTTGCCTGCCAACATGGCCGTGGCGCTCAATCCGGAGCTGGTTTACCGGCTTGTCGCTATCGAGCATGGCGGAAGACAATGGGCGGTGGTGATCGCCGCTGAGCTTTTTGCTACCGTGGTGCAGCGCTGCGGGCTGGATAAGTGTCAGCAACTGGCAGAGGCACGGGGCGAGGCGCTGGAGGGTTTATTGCTGCAACACCCCTTTAACGATCGCAGTGTCCCGATAATACTGGGTGACCATGTGACTACCGAAAGCGGTACTGGCGCAGTGCACACGGCGCCGGGGCACGGGCAGGACGATTTTGCGGTGGGAGCGAAGTACGGCCTGGAAGTTTACAACCCGGTCGGGGGTAATGGTGTGTTCCTGCCCGACACGCCGCTGTTCGCCGGTATCCATGTCAATGCCGCCAATGACATGATCGTGCAGCAGCTGCGCGACAGCGGGATGCTATTGCACAGCACAGCGTATCGGCACAGCTATCCGCATTGCTGGCGCCACAAGACGCCGATTATTTTCAGGGCCACGCCACAGTGGTTTATCGGCATGGAGCAGGGCGGATTACTGGCAAAGGCGCTAGCCGCGGTAGAGCAGGTTGACTGGCAGCCTTCCTGGGGTAAAGCACGTATTGATGGCATGCTCGAGGGCCGTCCCGACTGGTGCATATCGCGCCAGCGCACCTGGGGAAGCCCCATCGCCCTGTTCGTCAGGGTCGACACCGGTGCGCTTCATCCGCACACGCCGCGCTTGATCGAAGAGGTGGCGCAACGCGTTGAGCGCGATGGAATCGAGGCGTGGTTTAAGCTCGACGCGGCTGAACTACTGGGTGACGATGCCCGGCATTACGAGAAAGTGAGTGACACCCTCGATGTCTGGTTTGACTCGGGTGTGACCCACAACTGTGTTTTGAAAACAGACCCACAGTTGGCTTACCCCGCGGATCTCTATCTCGAGGGCTCCGACCAGCATCGAGGCTGGTTTCAATCGTCGCTACTAACGGCTGTTGCGATAAACGGCAACCAACCTTATAAACAGGTGCTGACGCACGGCTTTACGGTCGATGTCGATGGCCGCAAGATGTCCAAGTCGCTGGGTAACGTGATAGCACCACAACAGCTTATGAAGACCCTGGGAGCTGATATCCTGCGGTTATGGGTCGCCGCCACTGATTATCGTCACGAGATGACAGTGTCCGATGAAATCTTCAAGCGTACCGCAGACTTCTATCGGCGCATTCGCAATACCGCCCGGTTCATACTGTCGAACCTGAACGGTTTTGATCCTGCGCTGCATACTGTCGCCAATGACGAGATGCTGGCACTGGATCGGTGGGCCGTGGATCGCGCAGCGCTGTTGCAGCGTGACATCGTGGACGCATTCGCAAGCTATCAGTTCCATACGATATACCAAAAGTTGCACAATTTCTGTGTGGTCGATATGGGCGGCTTTTATCTCGACATTATCAAGGATCGCCAGTATACCACCAGGGCTGACAGCCTTGCCCGGCGTTCGGCTCAAACGGCGCTCTACCACATCGGTGAAGCGCTGGTTCGCTGGCTGGCGCCCATCCTCAGTTTTACCGCTGACGAGATCTGGCAGTACCTTCCTGGAGAGCGCAGCGAGTCGGTATTACTGGAAGAGTGGTACGACGGGCTGGCTCGGCTGGCGGGCGACGAACCCATGGGGCGTGACTATTGGCAGCGGGCCATGGCGATCAAAAACGCGGTCAACAAAGAACTGGAAGTGCAGCGCGCTGCGGGTAAGGTAAAAGGCAGCCTGAGTTCTGAAGTGGTGCTTTATTGCGATGATCGGACTTTGCGTTCGCTGGAGGTTCTGGGCGAGGAACTGCGCTTCGTGCTGATCACCTCCCAGGCGCGTTTGGCAACCTTGGCCGACGCCCCGGATAGTGCGGTGGCTACCGAGGTGGATGGCCTCAAAATAGTGGTGACGCTATCGGGGCATGGCAAATGCGCTCGCTGCTGGCACCATCGCGAAGATGTCGGTGCCAGCGAGCTTCACCCGGAACTTTGCGGACGCTGCATCGACAATATTGAAGGCGCTGGCGAACAGCGCAGTTTCGCATGAAGGCGTCTGCCATGACTTGGTTTTGGTATGGTGTAAGCCTGTTGGTAATACTGCTGGACCAGTGGACCAAAAGCCTGGCGGAAGCAAACCTGGCCTATGGCGGGGCCCGGGAGGTGACGTCATGGTTTGACCTGACCCTTGCCTATAACCGTGGCGCTGCCTTTAGCTTTCTTAGCGACGCCGGGGGCTGGCAACGCTGGTTTTTTACTGCAATCGCCGCGCTGGTTTCAGTGGCTCTAACGGTATGGATATGGCGAATCGGCTCGCGTCAGCGCGTTCTCGGATTGGGTCTGGCATTGATCCTCGGTGGTGCCCTTGGCAACCTCTACGATCGTCTGGTGCTGGGTCATGTGATCGATTTTATCTCCTGGCATTACCAGCACTACTACTGGCCAGCTTTCAACATCGCTGACGCGGCCATCAGTTGCGGCGCGGCTCTGCTGATCATCGATATGTTTTTGCAGCGCGAGCAGGAGGAGGGTGGTAAATGACGACTGCAGCCATCACGCACGATTCCGATGTCGTGCTGCACTTTGCCCTCAAGCTGGGTAATGGCGAAGTAATCGATTCGAATTTCGAGGGCGCGGCAGCGCGATTCAGGCTCGGCGACGGCAATCTGCTTGCGAGCTTTGAACAGCGTTTACTGGGGCTGAAAGCTGGTGACAAGGCCGAATTTGCGATAGCCGCCAGCGATGCATTTGGGCAGTATAACGAAGATAACGTGCAGCGATTCAGTCGCTCTCGATTCACCGGGCTCGCGCTGGAAAAGGGACTGGTGGTTTCTTTTGCTGATGCGGCTAACAACGAGTTGCCCGGGGTTGTCAGCCAGATCGAGGGCGACAGGGTCACCGTCGATTTCAACCATCCCCTCGCGGGCCGCGACCTGGTGTTCCAGGTACATATTCTTGAAGTGAATTGATATGAGTGCAGCGAAACCTGTTATTGCCGTCAAGCTGGCTAATCCCCGCGGTTTTTGTGCCGGTGTCGACCGCGCCATCGAAATAGTGAATCGGGCGCTGGACAAGTTTGGCGCGCCAATTTATGTGCGCCATGAAGTCGTGCACAATCGCTTCGTGGTGGAGAACCTGCGCCAGCGGGGTGCCGTGTTTGTCGACGAATTGGTCGAGGTGCCAGACGACTCCATTGTGATCTTCAGCGCCCACGGCGTTAGCCAGGAGGTGAGGGCTGAGGCCAAAAGGCGTCAACTGCGTGTGTTCGACGCCACCTGCCCACTGGTAACCAAGGTGCATATGGAAGTCGCGAGCTATAGCCGCCAGGGGCGGGAATGTGTGCTGATCGGACACCGCGGTCATCCTGAAGTTGTTGGTACGATGGGGCAGTATGATGACAGTGGGGGCGGCGCGATCTATCTGGTGGAGGACGAGCAGCAGGCCGCGGAGCTGGAGGTACTCCATCCCGATGCGCTTTCCTATGTTACCCAGACAACGCTTTCGATGGATGATACGGCTCGGGTAATTGAAGCGCTGAGGCAGCGCTTCCCCGCCATCAGCGGGCCACGTAAAGACGACATTTGTTATGCCACGCAGAATCGCCAGGATGCGGTGAAGCAACTGGCGAGCGAATGCGATTTGTTTCTGGTGGTCGGCTCTCCCAATAGTTCCAATTCCAATCGACTGGCTGAATTGGCAAGGCGCATGGGTGCACGGGCCTACCTGATCGATAGCGCTGAAGATATTGACACGGCCTGGCTGGAGGGCGTCACTGGTATAGGCCTCACGGCCGGCGCGTCGGCACCCGAGATTCTGGTGCAACAGGTCATTGCCCGCCTGCGTGAGCTTGGTGCCGATATGCCGGTTGAAATGGTCGGCAGGGAAGAGAATATTACCTTTTCGATGCCCCGGGAGTTGCGCTTGCAGGCCATTGAATAGTGAGGGCTGCAAGCTGTACATGAATCCCCCGCACTCACCGGGTATCGCTTCGGTCGTTAAATAGCTCACAATTTTTGATTTTGGCGCACTGTTTATCCGCTTTTCGCGCCGTTTATCCGCACCCGCTCCAGCTATCGCGATTTCTCTATTAAACTGCAATGCAGTCTCAGTAGATTGTTGCATAAGCCGATGAAGCGAAAACCAATCAGATCGATATCCCCGGGGACTGCCGGTTTTACCTTGGTGGAAATGTTGGTCACCATTGCCATTCTTGCAATAGTGATGGCGATTGCCATTCCCAATATCAATACCGGGCGGTCGCTCGTGGTGAACCAGTCCCGGGAGTTTAATTCCTCACTCAATTTCGCCCGTAACGAGGCGGTGAACCAGTCCCGTGTGGTCATCATGTGTCCCAGTGACGATGCCACTGCCGAAAGCCCTTCCTGCGACGAAACCTGGCACAGCGGCTGGGTCGTTTTTGTGGACCAGGACAACGACGGTGAGGTCGATAACGACGAAATACTGCGTCGCCATGTTGCACTGGAGGGCGCAGTGACGATAGCGCCTGCTCCCGCCGTGACCAGTATCAGCTTCGACAACCGGGGTTTTACCGATGATGCAAGCGATTTTCTGTTTTGTAGTGATGCTGACAAGGCGTCAGGTCGAACTGTGATGCTGGCCCGCAGCGGCCGCGCCATGCGTTCGAAAGTTGTTAGCACCTGTCCGTAGAAGTGGAGAACCGGATGTCAAGACGTAGGATGATGAATCGGCAAGCGGGCTTCAGCTTGATTGAGGTGCTGGTGGCGTTGCTGGTGCTGGCAATCGGGCTGCTTGGAATCCTGGTCATGCAGGCCAGGGGCTTGCAATTGAACCAGGCCGGCTATTTGCAATCCCAGGCCATGTTTATGGCCGAGGATATCGTGGAGCGAATTCGCTCCAACCAGACCGCCATCGATAGCTACGGCATCGACTTTGACGATGCGGGGGATGACAGCGCAGGCTATTGCGACAGTATTGCATCGGCCTGCAGCGACACCGAAATGGCGTCCGCCGACCTGCTTCAGTGGAAGGCGCAGCTTGCGGATGTATTACCCCAGGGGGATGGTCGAGTCGAAATCGGGGCAGCCTCGGGCAATCTCGTGCCGGTCACGGTGCAGATTCAGTTTTTCCAGGGCGAGACCTATACCTACCAGTTGGAGACCACACTATGAGCAGGCTCGGCTTTTCAACAGCCAGGTACCAGGGCGGTATCTCTTTTGTCGAGGTGTTGGTGGCGATGGTAATCGGCGTGATCATTCTCGCCGGTGTGATGCAGTCGATGCTGACCAACCAGCGCAACAACGCCTGGTCGGATGATGTTGCCTACGTGCAGGAAAATGCCCGCTACGCCCTGGAAACCCTGGCGCGGGATATTCGCTGGGCCGGCTACTGGGGTTGCGCGGTCAATACGAGTGTCGCCGGAGAGGGCGCAACCACGTTTGCCAATTCGCTAAACGTGCCCGGCGATGACGATTGGCTTAAACTTGAGGGTATGCGGGGTTACGAGGGAGGCGTGGACACCTTTCCTGATGCCCTGGCCGGGGGGACGACCCTATGGCAGGACAACAGCAATTTTGTCGGCAACGAGGATTTTGTGCCGGATGCTGTGATCTTTCGTGGCGCCGATGATGACCTGGACCTCACCGTGGTTAGCCACACAGCCGAAGCCGCGCAGTTTAAACTGTCACGCAACAATCCCCTCCAGGTGGGGGACCTGGCGCTGGTGGTAAGTGAAGACTGCAAGGATGTGGGCCTGATGCAGATGACCGGGCCGTCGTCGGGTGGTACCAATATCGAGTTTGTTCACAATGCTGGCGGCAAGGAATCTCCGGGAAATTGCACCAAGGCAATACGTCACACCGAATCGTTTGTTTGTGGTCAAGAACCCAAAAAGGGCCTGCCCTATGGACCGGGCTCATTTCTGATGCGCTTTGCCTCGGTGGGATACTTTATTGGCACTTCCGCCGCCGATGATACCCAGCCCGCCCTCTATCGCGTCACTTACAGTGGTATGACCGGTGATGAGGTGGAGGTGCGCACCGATGAAATTGCCATGGGGGTCGAGGATATGCAATTGCTCTACGGCATCGACACCGAAGGTGACGGGCTTGCCAATGTCTATGTCAGCGCCGACGAAATCGATTCGACTGCCGACGAGTGGAAGCAGGTGGTGAGTGTCAGGGTGACGCTGCTGTTGCGTGGCTTTGGTGACACTCGTGAGGGCGATGGGGATGTGCAATACGTCGCCTATCCCTTTGCCGGTGAGAGCGATGATTATAAGGGCCAAACCTATAACGACAGGGTATTGCGCCAGCAAGTGAGCAAGACCGTGCGCATGCGCAATGTCGGTGCCGGCTGATGGGAGGCGGGGCAGTGAATCTAAAAGTCAAGCAACAGCAGGGCGTGGCATTGATTGTCAGCCTGGTCATTCTGGTGCTGGTGACTGTTGCCGGCGTGGCCACCATGGAATCCACCGGCATGCAGCTCAAAATGGCCAATGCCAGTCGCGATCGGCAGCAGGCGTTCGAGGCAGCGGAGGCCGCCCTGCGCGTGGTCGAGGAGAATGTCAACGACAACGTCGATAATCTCGCCGAGCTGGATAATTTCTACTACGAGTGCAGCGGCGGCGATTGTTACAAGCCGGATTGCTCCGGCGGGCGCTGCTTCCAGGGCATCTGGCGCGATGGCGACGAGGTCAAGCAATGCAAGAGCGTTGACGACTCAAACTCCCCGACAGTGGAGCCACCGTCAACCAGTCCCTGGGAAACCGGTGAAACGGGCAACGGCTACCTCAATGTCTGGGATGATCCGGCACGTTACTTAACTGCCGCGATTGATGGTTACGACAACGATGTCCGGTATATCGTCGAGTTTCGCTGCTTTACGCCGGCGGACCCCGGTGTCGAATTGAGCGACAGTAACTATGCCCAGATTTTTCGTATTACTGCCCGCGGCATGAGCAATTCAGGCCGGGTCGAAACCATGCTGCAAAGTACCTACAAGCGTACCGAATAATTGCTTTTTTCAGGCATTAAGCTAAACAGGATCGAGGTGTTGTAATGGCCGTCTACCACAAAATCAGTGAGAAGAATCGCGGTGGCAAAGATAAACTGCTACTGGCCGCTCTTGCCGCTACAACGAGTGCTTTTTCGGCGCTGCTGTGGTCCCAGACGGCGGAAGACTTCGCCGCGGCGCCGCCCCTGTTGCAAAGCGCGGCCCCGGCACGGGTCATGTTGTTACTGTCCAACGACCATCAGTTGTATTTCAAGGCCTATACCGACTATACCGACCTGGACGGCGACGGTGAA
>JAHEGP010000127.1 GCA_024645065.1 Cellvibrionales bacterium
CAACAAAATGACTAAAGTGCGCATCAGGTGAATCCTTGGGTCAGTTCAGCTTTTTATCGCCGGCAGAGCAGGGTAACCAGCCGCCGGCCATTGATTATTCGTGGCAGCATTATCTGTTTAAATCGTGCGAGGGTCTATTGCCAGTGTGCTTTGCCCTGGAATAGTGTCGCTTTAATCACTCAAGACAACGATTTTTTCGGCCTCGAACCCGGTGTCCGTTTCATAGGGTAGGTAACCCCTTGGATTGCAGACAATCCGGGTGCGGGCGATGGTGTAGTCGAACGCGGTGTGGGTGTGGCCATGGACCCAGAGCGCAATGTCATTGTCTGCAATCATGGTGTCCAGGGCAGTAATGAACGCCGGGTTCAGATTGTTGCCCACATATTGCGGCGCAATCGATCGGGCGCTGGGTGCATGGTGGCTGATAATAATGTTACCGAGCCCATGGCTTCGGCCCAGTTGCGCGCGCAGCCACGCCAGGTTGCGTTGATGCAATTCCAGAGAACGCTGGGCAGTAAACGGCTCGCCTTTGCTGCTGTGGATAGCGCGGAAGTCAGGCATATGGCGTTGGGCGACGGCCATAGCGCCGTGGCGATCGCCGTCGATGGCAAAATCAGTCCACAAGGTGGTGCCGTGGAAACGGTATTGGCCGATATCCAGGCTATTTTGCTCGAGCAGGTGAACATGACTGCCCCGACATAAACGCCTCATCTTGACGATGAGTTCGGGACGGCTGTAGCCATAGAATTCATGATTGCCCGGTACGTAGATAACCGGAACGGTAAAGTTTTCAAGCGCCCAGTGGATCCCGAATAGTCCGTTGTGGATATCCCCTGCGAGTAGCACGACATCTGCCGCTTCGGACTGTGGCCGCTCCATACCGCTCGCTTCGAGATGAAGGTCAGACATGATTTGTAGCTTGATGGGTGGCTCTCCGGCTTGTTCTCATTCGGGTGGGGTCAGTGTATCGTCTAATTCGAGTGAAACAATCACGGGAGAATGAGGCAATGTCAAAATTTACCCCGCTAACGGAATCGCTATACCGTTATCTATGGTCCAGTATCGACCGTGAGCCGGAACTGCTGCGCCAGTTGCGTCACGAAACCGCTGAGCTACCCCTTGCCCGAATGCAGATTGCACCAGATCAGGGCCAGTTCATGGCATTGCTGGCGCAAATATCGGGCGCCCGCAACATACTGGAGATAGGCACGTTCACTGGTTACAGCGCTTTGGCCCTGGCTCTGGTTATGCCGATGGATGGTCGCATCGTCTGCTGTGATGTCTCTCGGGAATGGACCGATATCGCGCGCCGCTACTGGGAGCAGGCCGAGGTGGGCGACAAAATACAGTTGCGACTGCAGCCTGCGCTACAAACCCTCGATGAGTTGCTGAGCGAGGAGGGAGAAGCCAGTTTCGATATGGCTTTCATCGATGCCGACAAGGAGAATTACCGGAACTATTTTGAAGGCTGCCTGAAGTTATTGCGGCCTGGCGGCCTGATGCTGGTAGACAATGTATTGTGGGGGGGATCCGTTATCGATGACGACAAAAATGATGTCGACACCGTCGCCATCAGGGAGCTGAATGCGGCCTTGACCAATGACCAGCGGATTGCATTGGCAATGCTGCCGGTCGGGGATGGTTTAACCCTGGCGGTTAAGCGCTGACCTGACAATCATCGATCAGGTGCACCGCCCCGGTTTGTCAGTAAAGCCCGGGCCCGCCGCTACTTGTCGAAACCGGTTTCCCGCAAAAAGCGCGCAATTTCCTTCAGGTATTTGCCCTGGTCGAGGTGAATCACGTGATTGCCGGGAAACCAGTGAATACGGCATCGGTCCCAGTGATCCCAGAGCAGGCGCCCGTGCTTGGGCGGTGCGAGCCGGTCCCCCGCGCCCGCAATCAGCATCAGGCGCTCCTTGGGTACCAATGGGGGATAGGTCAGGGGTGAGTGCGCCGCCAGCATATGCCGGGCCTCCCGAACGCTGGTATTGGTAGCCTTGAGGACGGCCTTGATCGGCAGGTTGAGGGGAAACCACTCCAGCACCAGATCTGGCAGGCTGACCAAAGGGACATTGGGAATAGCAAAATACAGGCGCTCCTCAACCGCTGCGAGTAAGGCCGAGGTATAGCCGCCAAGGCTGATACCCGTAACCCCGATCTTCTCGACACCCTGTGCTTCCAGGAAATCCATGAAAATACGGAAGTCATGCACGGCGTGGGCCATCGACTCATTGATGTGGGAGATGCCATGGGCAAACAAGCCATGGCCGCTGAACGGCGAGAGCCGGGACTGGCGTTTGCCATGATGGGGCAGGGTGTAGAGCAGGATGTCATAGCCCTGTTTGTAAAACCACGGCAGCGCAAAAAATAGTCGGTTCAACCAGTAGGGATCGGCCATAAAGCCGTGGATAACGCAAATTGTGGGTCTGGGGCCGTCGTCATGGCGCCAGTACTGGGCTACGGCCCGCATGTTTCGCTTATTGCGGGGGTAGCGTTCGCGCATACTGGGATTTACGGTTTTGAACGGGCTGTCAAAACTCAACAGTTCGCACTTGCCGTCCACTGGTTTGAAGCGGAACAGGCCGGCGGAGGACGATCTGATCACGACCCGGGATGAATCTGGCCTTATAAAAAAAGCCGCTGGATCCCCCTTGTCCGCTTTACTTTTGTAAAACCCGGACATCGCAACATCCCGGATTAACTGAACGGGATTGAAGCTTCCGGGCAGTGCCAGCGTACCAATGAGGCTGGCACCGGCGGTGCGTATCGCATAGTCGCCAGCTGCCGTGCTATCCACCATCAGCTCGGTTCGCAGGTCCAGTTCAAAGTCATCGGGAAATTTATGGAAGCTGCTTTCCAGATTTTCCCACCAGGGCTTCTCCGGCATGATTCGGCGAGTGTGGCTGTAGGTTGCGTTGGCAACCCGTGAGACGGTCGAGGCAATATCCAGCATAAGCTTTACCACCTTTTCAGGTTTTTTTATCGTACCTAGTGTATCGCAATTTGATGATGTGGTTACATGGCTTTTACCCGTTAATATTCAGGGGCTTATGACCAAGTAAGGCGCGATGCCGTGGCCGCGGCCATAGCCCTTGAACTGCTTTATTGCTAATCCATGCACCCATGGACACCACTGCCACTAGCAGTTACCATTGCGCCCGTTCGTGCAATACCCCACGCGCCCGTAGCTCAGCCGGATAGAGTAGTGGCTTCCGAAGCCATTGGTCGCAGGTTCGAATCCTGCCGGGCGCGCCAAAACCACAATGCCTGCCCCGTAAGGGGCGGGCATTGTGGTTTTACAGTGTCTGGACGGTGAGAATCTGCCGGTTCGACAAAGTCGCCCGCATGGCGACTTTGGACCAGGCGCTAAAGCGCCGCAGCCCCGTAGGGGTCGTTACAGCCCTTAGGCTGAAACGATCCATCCTGCCGGGATGCTGCAATTTCCTGCGTCCCGCACGGGCATTTGGGTTTTGAAGGACTGGACGGTGAGAGCCTGCCGGTTCGACAAAGTCGTCGCCACGGCGAGTCTGTGACAAGGCGCAAGTGCGCCGCAGCCCTGAAGGGTCATCCACGCTGGCCTTCTCCAAAATTCTCCAGGCTTCGGCAAAGAGTGCAACGGATTGCCGAACAGGGTGTTTGCGGATTGATTGGCGTTTGGCGGTACTGTGCCGGATAATGTTCACCCTGTTAATCGCGACCCGGTTTCGGAGTCCCTCATGTTTGAAGACCTGCAAGCCCTGGCGCCAGACCCAATTCTTGGCCTGATGGCGGATTTTCGGGCTGATACTAATCATCGCAAGGTGGACCTGGGGGTTGGTATCTACAAGGATGCCGACGGCAACACGCCAGTGTTGGAGAGCGTCAAGGCGGCTGAGGCTTACTTGTTGCAGCGGCAATCGAGCAAGGCCTATATTGGTCCAGCGGGAAATCCCGAGTTTAACCACTTACTGCAGTCGTTGCTGCTGGGGGAGGGCCACCCGGTGGTGTCCTCCGGGCGGGCCGTTAGTATTCAGATGCCGGGCGGCTGCGGAGCTTTGCGGGCTGGAGCAGAGCTGATAAAGCGTGCCAGACCCGGTGCAACCCTGTGGGTCAGTGATCCAACCTGGGCAAATCACATTCCCCTGCTTGGATCGGCCGGCCTGAAAATTGTCACCTACCCCTACTACTCGGTCGAGCAAAGCGCTATTCGCTTCGAGGCAATGTTGCAGGCGCTGGAGCAGACTGATCCCGGCGATGTCGTGTTGTTGCACGGTTGTTGCCACAACCCGTGTGGCGCCGATCTGGATCCGGGGCAATGGGAAAAGGTCGCAGAATTGCTGCAGCGCCGCAAGGTTCTGCCTTTTATCGATGTCGCCTACCAGGGTTTCGGTGAGGGACTCGACGCCGATGTCGCGGGGCTGCGGCTGCTGGCGCAACGGCTTGGGGAAGTGCTGGTGGCCAGCTCCTGCTCGAAAAATTTCGGTCTTTACCGCGAACGAGCAGGGGGCTTGACGGTCATTGGCGAAACCCGGGCGCAAGTCGCCGCCGTGCACAGTCAAGTCTGCAATATCGTGCGCTCGCTCTGGTCGATGCCGCCTGACCATGGCGCCGCAGTGGTGGCAACGATTCTGGGCAGTGAAAACCTGCGATCCCAATGGCAATATGAGCTGGCCCGGATGCGGGATCGTATCAATGTGGTGCGCGCTCAATTGGTGGATGGCCTGACTATGGCGGGGGCGGGAGAATTTGGTTTTATAGCTCGACAACGTGGTATGTTTTCGTTCCTTGGCCTGGCTCCTGATCAGGTGGAGCAGCTGCGACGGCAATTCAGCATTTACATGGTCGATTCCAGTCGTATCAACGTGGCCGGTATCAGCGCTGAAAACTGTGAATATGTCTGTGACGCAATCGCCAGTGTGTGCCGCTAACACGGTCCCTTGTCTGCCTCGAGGATATGGTTTCAGTCGATGGCATTAGTCGCTATAATCGGTGGCGCCTGCAGATGCAGGGACCGCAAAGTAATGAGGGTATGATTGTGTCAAATTGGTGGAATCGTGTAATGGCCGGTCTGTTACTGCTTGCAGTAAACGTGACGGCAAACTCTGCATCGGACGAGGTTGCCGAGCGGATCAAGCCGGTAGGAAATGTCTGTATCGAGGGAGAGAAGTGCGACGCGGCGGTCGCCGTTGCTGCTACTGCCGCCAACAGCAGTGAGCCGCGCTCCGGCGAGGCAGTCTACAATACCGCCTGTACCGCTTGCCATAGCAGTGGCGCCGGTGGCGCACCGATAGTGGGTGATGCTGCGGCCTGGGTGGATCGGATTGCACAGGGTAACGACACACTTTATACCCACGCTATCAAAGGCATTAACGCCATGCCCGCCATGGGGCTTTGCATGGATTGCAGCGAAGAGGAGATTAAAGTCGCCGTCGACTACATGGTCGCAGGCAGTCAGTAATCAGGTAGCCGAAGCTGGACAGGGCCGTTGGCCCTTTTTTTTGCTCTGTCCAGGGTCAGCCATGAAATGGCGGCCCATGGTAAAGCCATAATGTCGGTGCAGGATTATTTTGAATGGGTCGATGTATACTCGGCCCAACGGCGGACTGCGACAGGGATTTTAAATCGCATGCAGCGGGATTGAGACGCTGCAGGCAATAGGCTCGCGAAGGTCATGATACGATTTTTTTACCCTCAACGGGGTATACCAAACAGGGGATGTAAAGTGTTTCCTAGGATAGCTATTGGCGTAGCCGCGATTGTACTTTCCGGTTGTAATCTTTACCCGTCGGAACCACAGGGTGTCGAACAGGCTCCTCCAGTGCTTCCCGAGCCTGCCATAGTTGCTCCGGTGCAGTGCCCGGAGCCCGAGCCGGTTGTCTGTGAATGCCCGGAACCCGAGAAAGTAGTGATCCCGGCTCCTCCCCCCGAGCCGTGTACCGTTGGCAAGCGAGATATGCTGATCATCGGCGGTAAGGAGCACGTCGAAGTGGACGAAACCGGCTTGGTTGTAATAGCGCGCGTTGATACCGGTGCTAAAACCTCCTCCCTGAGTGCAGAGGACGTGGTCGAGTTTGAGCGCGACGGCAAGAGCTGGGTGCGCTTCAAGTTTGACCCTGGGGAGAAAAGGCCTGCTGTGACAATCGAAAAGCCTGTCGAGCGCAGGGTGCGGATCAG
This sequence comes from Cellvibrionales bacterium, assembly GCA_024645065.1. Taxonomy (GTDB): domain Bacteria; phylum Pseudomonadota; class Gammaproteobacteria; order Pseudomonadales; family JAHEGP01; genus JAHEGP01. Next base: position 6,154 of record JAHEGP010000127.1, read on the forward strand.
GCAACATCTGGATGATTACCAGCGCCGCTACGTGGTCGAGGTGCGCCTGCGGCTGGGGGAGCTGGAGGAGATTATCGAGGTCTCGCTGAGCGATCGGTCAGACTTTGAATACCCGATCCTGATTGGTCGCAATTTCCTGACCGATAATGCGGTAGTTGATGTTTCAAAGCAGTTTACAGCAGACTAGAAGGGTTGCGGTGATGCTCTCGCGGAGCGAATATCGTTCCAGCGTTGCGAGCTTGCCGATGCCGCCCTGGAATGAGAATAAATAAGCATCAGGACTTAATCTGGTCGGTACTGTCCAGCCGGCGATCGAGGGTTTTATGTCTTCCCGTACACAGGTCTACTTGGTAGCTTTGCTGCTAGCGGCAGTGGGAATTGGTTTCACTATTTATAAAGTGGCGGTGCTCGGCTTTCCATTTCTGCCCGGTGAATCGAAGGATGTCTGGACCCTGGAGTCCAAGATCACCTTTGATCCCACAGGGGGGCCGGTTGAAGTGTCCCTGGCCTTGCCCGACCCGCGCAGTGATTGGGTGGTGCTGGATGAGTACTTTGCCTCGTCGGGATTTGGCTTTTCTGTTGAAGAGCAGCGTGGGCAGTCCAGGGCAGTCTGGTCGCGTCGCGAAGTGGCCCGTTCCCCGGCCCTGTATTACAAATTGCAGGTATACCGCGGGGTAAGCCGGGGCGCCGACACCGCTCCGCCAAAAAATATCGAAAAGCCGGTGCTCGATGACGATTTCGAGGAAGCGGCGGAGCAACTGATTGCAACCGTTAAGGCCCAGTCAGCCGAGCCGTTCAGCTTTACCCGGATTTTGCTCCAGCGACTGAACGAAGAGCAAGATGGCAGCCAACGGGATGTTGTATCGTTGCTCTCTTCGGAGTCCCGCTCCCCGGCAAACGTTGCGATCGAGCTACTGGGTCTGGCGGGAATTCCCGCGCGTATCGTGAGGGGCATTTTTCTGGAAGACGGCAGGCGCAGGCAGTCGCCGAGCACCCTTATCGAGGTCTGGGATGGCCATCACTGGGAGCAATTTGATCCTGAATCAGGCAAGCGCGGCCTGCCGGCAAACTTCTTTATGTGGCAGCGTGGCGGGGTTTCCCTGCTGGATGTCGTCGGGGGCAAGAACTCAAGGGTTGAATTTGCCATCCTCAAGAATACCCTGCCCGCCCGTTCCGTCGTGATGATGGAGAACCGAGACCAGCGCGCAGCCCTGATTGACTTCTCGATCTATGCCTTGCCGGTAGAGCAGCAGGGCGTATTCAAGCACTTGCTGCTGATTCCCATCGGCGCCCTGGTCGTCGTATTTCTCAGGGTTGTCGTCGGCATCCCTACCTCGGGAACCTTCATGCCAATCCTGATCGCACTGGCTTTTATCCAGACGACCCTGGGAGCCGGGTTGATAATCTTCCTTCTGGTTATCGGGGTCGGACTCTGGATTCGTTACTACCTGAGTTATCTAAGCTTGCTCCTGGTTGCGCGAGTGTCAGCGGTGGTGATAGTGGTGGTCGCGATTATGGCCGCCCTGAGCGTGTTCAGCTACAAGCTGGGTTTCAACCAGGTGCTGACCGTCACCTTTTTCCCCACCATCATTCTCGCCTGGACCATAGAGCGCATGTCAATCCTGTGGGAGGAAGAGGGGCCCAAAGAGGTATTCAAACAGGGTGGCGGCAGCCTGTTGGTGGCTGTGATCACCTACCTGGTCATGATGCTGCCCGTGGTTGCTCACCTCACTTTCAACTTTCCCGAGCTGCTGTTGGTGGTATTGGGTGTGATCCTGGTCATCGGCCAGTACAGTGGCTATCGCCTGTCGGAGTTCTACCGCTTCCGCCACATGAAGGGCGCCTGATATGGACTTTATCTCGCCCCGTCGACTGACAGAATTGGGCATGCTTGGGATGAACAAGCGCAATGTCAGTGTTATTGGCAAATGGAACCAACGCAAGAATTATCCGCTGGTGGATAACAAGCTGAAGACCAAGCTTATCGCCCAGCAATATGGCATGGCGGTGCCGGAGCTCATCGGTACGATTTCGCACCAGTTTGAAGTCAAGCACCTGCGCAAACACCTTGGCCTGGCGCGCCAATTTGTCATCAAACCGGCCCAGGGTAGCGGCGGCAAGGGTATCCTGGTCATCGTAGGGCGCAGCAAGGGGCGCTATTTCAAACCCTCCGGCGTCGAGCTGTCGATCCGGGATGCGGAGCGGCATGTCTCGAATATTCTCAGCGGACTCTATAGCCTCGGTGGTCGCAACGATGTAGCCATGATCGAGTCGCTGGTGAAGTTCGACGAGGCGATGTCCTGCTACAGCTACGAGGGTGTGCCGGATATTCGGGTGGTGGTGTATCGTGGTTACCCGGTTATGGCGATGATGCGCTGCTCTACCCATTCCTCCGATG
>JAHEGP010000128.1 GCA_024645065.1 Cellvibrionales bacterium
GGCAGTCCAATCGATGTTGGCGCCCAGAATCTGGCGTTGGAAGCCGAGGGGGCTTACACCGGTGAAGTGTCAGCGGCGATGTTGCGGGATGTTGGCTGTCACTATGTGATCGCCGGGCACTCGGAGCGCAGGGCGCTATACGGTGAAAGTAACGAGATAGTGGCGCAGAAGTTTGTGCGCGCACAGTCTGCGGGTCTTACGCCCATTTTGTGTGTCGGCGAAACCCTGGAGCAGCGTGAGGCCGGCAACACCCTGGAGGTGGTGACTGAACAACTCCAGAGCGTGGTAGATGCTGCCGGTATGGCGGCCCTGGCACAAGCGGCACTGGCCTATGAGCCGGTATGGGCGATCGGTACCGGCAAAACGGCAACCCCCGAACAGGCGCAGCAGGTTCACGCTCACCTCAGAGAGGTGCTGGCTGGTAATGATGCCGATGTGGCCGGCTCCATGCAGATTTTGTATGGCGGCAGCGTCAAGGGCGATAATGCCGCCGAGTTGTTTGCGATGGCAGATATCGACGGCGCGCTGGTGGGCGGCGCATCCCTGGTTGCGCAGGATTTTGCGAAAATTGGTAAAGCGGCGGACTTTTGATCGATGGAATTACAGCAAATTATCATGGTGGTACATGTCCTGATTGCACTGGCGATCATAGGACTGGTGTTACTTCAGCAGGGTAAGGGCGCCGACATGGGAGCCTCCTTCGGCGCGGGTTCCTCGCAAACCGTGTTCGGGGGCGTTGGTGGTGGCAACCTGCTTACCCGAGCCACTGCGATACTGGCGGCATCATTTTTTGCCACCAGCTTTGCCCTGGCCATTGTCGCCAAGAATATCGCCGGCGATAGCATTGACCTCGATGCCGCTGGGATTCCTGCCCTGGTACAGGAGCCGGTATCACCAACCGAGTCTGATGTGCCGGGCGGGGCGGATGTACCGGAAATACCCGAGCCAGCGACGGCAGGTGCATCTGAAAGCGAAGCCCCGGAAAGCAACGTCCCGGAAAGCAATATTCCCGGCGTTGACGATTAGATAACCGGACCTTACGCCAATGTTTTTAGCCGAAGTGGTGAAATTGGTAGACACGCTATCTTGAGGGGGTAGTGAGCTTTTGCTCGTGCCGGTTCAAGTCCGGCCTTCGGCACCATTTATTAGAATACCCCTGCAGGGCCAATTAGTCAGGCTCTACAGGATTTCCAGGCTGTCTGGCTGACTGTGACACAAAATGTCACTCTTACCGTCCTCATCACACTAAAAAAATTCCTTTTACCGTCCTGCGGGGCGGTGTCTATCATTCCAATTTGGTCACTTCCGTGGGTCACATCAGGCAGTCTCTGCGACCAGGGGTTCGGAGGATTGCCAGGGGCCAGGCCGGGTGCCGCCAAGGTCGTCGCGGGTATATATGAGCCCATCCCATGCTATCCTGAAGGCCAATGCATAAAGCGTGAAGGCAGACAACCCAGTGAATGAACAAGGGCCTCAAGCACCCGGTGACTTGATCAGAATTAAGCAGGGAAATGTCCATTATGCTGTCGATGGGAATCCAGGTGGCGAAAGGGTAATTCTGGTTCCTGGTCTGGTAACGCCACTCTTTGCATGGGAATTTCTCTCAGAGGATCTGGCAAAAACCGGATACCGTGTGCTGCGGTATGATCATTTTGGACGAGGTTTTTCAGATTGCCCGCAAACTGAATATAACCTGGAGTTATACCTTGACCAATTGGACGGCCTTCTTTCAGCCCTCAGCATTGATGAAAGTGTGACTTTAGTGGGTTGGTCAATGGGAGGCGTGATTTGCAGCGCTTTTGCGAATCGCTATCCGGAAAGAGTTAACAAACTGGTACTGATTGCACCAGGCTTGTTCATGCAGATGCCTGTAATCCTTCGTTTATTACTGAAATCCCCTTTGTTTTCCCTGTACATGAAAAAAAAGGGAGAAAAAACCGTACTGGAAGGATTAAGAAAACACTTCAACAAACCGGAAAACTTTCCAGAATATTTTGATAAAGTACGGGAACAAATGAGAAAGAGGGGGGTAATCGAATCCCTGATATCGACGATTGTAAATTTTCCATTGAATTATGGCGCAGCGATGGAAGCATTAGGCAATCACCCCAGGCCAGTATTGATCGTCTGGGGTGATGATGATGAAATCACCCCCTTCGAAAACAGCCAGAAAGTCACTGAACTCTTTCGTAACAGCGAGCTGTTTACCGTCAACAATGCAGGCCATGCGCCACACTACGAATATCGCGAATTGGTGAATGACAAGATTGTACAGTTTCTGAAAAGCAAATCCTGAAAGTCATCATCTACTGTTTTGGCGATTACAGGCCACCCCCTGCAAAAAACGAGCGAAATATAATCTGCGTTATCCAGGGACTTTGTCACCCATGAGGAGAGTCGGCCTTGAGTGCTAGCAACCCGTTGTTCCAGCCCTTCACGCTGCGCAATTTGCAGCTGCAAAACCGTATAGTCATGGCTCCTATGACACGCAATTTTTCGCCGGGCAATGTGCCGGGAGAAGCGGTGGTAGAGTATTACCGACGCCGGGCCGCAGGTGGCGTGGGGCTGATTTTTACGGAAGGTACCTGCATTGACCATATCGCAGCCAATGGCTATCCCGATGTGCCGTATTTTCATGGCGAGGAGCGCCTTGCCGGATGGAAGAAAGTCGCTGCTGCGGTGCACGCCGAGGGAGGCAAGATAGCACCCCAGTTGTGGCATTGTGGGGGCATGCGCAAGTCTGGAGTGATGCCGGAGGGTGATGTTCCCGGCTACACGCCCTCGGGGATGAACGTGCCCGGTAAAGTCAACCGCCATATTATGACCCGGCAGGATATTGACGATGTGGTTGCCGCCTTCGCACGGGGCGCCGCGGACGCCAAAGCCCTGGGTTTTGACGCGGTCGAGATTCACGGGGCCCACGGCTACCTGGTGGATCAGTTCTTTTGGGAGGGCACCAACCAGCGCGATGACGCCTATGGCGGCTCGCTGGAAAACCGCTCGCGTTTTGCGCTGGAGATCATCACCGCGGTGCGCGCTGCCGTGGGGCCGGAATTTCCGGTTAGCTTGCGTTGGTCGCAGTGGAAGCAACAGGACTATAGCGCCCGCCTCGTCAACACCCCTGAAGAGATGGAGCGGCTGCTGCTGCCGTTGTCAGAAGCGGGGGTCGATATTTTTCATTGCTCGACGCGCCGGTTCTGGGAGTCGGAGTTTGAGGGCAGTGATCTAAATCTGGCAGGCTGGTGCAAAAAAATTACCGGCAAACCCAGCATTACTGTGGGCAGCGTTGGCTTAAACGCCGATTTTATTCCGCGTCCGGGGGAGTTCACTCCCAATGAGGCAGAGCCCGCGAGTCTTGATGAAGTGATCCGGCGCCTTAATGCCGATGAATTCGACCTGGTGGCAGTGGGTCGCGCGTTGATCGCAAATCCCGAGTGGGCGAGACTGGTGGAAGAAGGCCATCTGGAACAATTGCAGCCCTTCCAGAAAGAGTGTCTGGCGAGCCTGGTATAAAAAATACATAGCCGGGCTGCTAGAATAGCCAGGCCTGAACTTCTTCCAGGTTGTCGACCACAATTTGCTGGGCGCTGGGTTTGCCCTGCAGTACGTGAGCATCGATTTGCAGCAGTTGCATCATGTACTGCACCAATGGCCCACGGGTTTTGATCCGCAGGACGCCGCGGCTCATGCTGTAGTCTTCCGCGATGATTTGTCTCTGTGCAGTATCGAGTCTTGGGTCGGGTTTTATTCTAACGGTTACCCTTTGCGACCAATTGCTATCCTGCTCGATCGTGTTGGGTGACTCATCCATGATATCTGGTATGCCGCGAAACCGACTGAGGACGAAGTCGCGATAGTCGCGGTTTTTCTCGCAGTAGGCGCGAACATGCCAGCGTAAGCCACTGTAAACCAGTGTGTGGGGGGCGATAACCCGAACTTCCTGTTTCGGGTTTTTCAGGGACACGTATTCAACCTCCACACGCTTTTGTTGCCTGGCTGCAGCTACGATAGGTCGCAGAATTTCAGGGCGCAGTTGGCGTGGCGGAGGATATAGCACCACATTGCTGGTCGGCTGCAGGCCCAGGCTTTCAAAGCGCAATTCCAGGTCGTGACGACGATTCAACAGGTGCAGATATTCATCCGCAAGCCCGGCTGTTACGGCGGGCTTGAAGTCTCCCGCGGGCGTGTACCCCCTGACCTGCTTATCGTAGACCAGGTTGCCCGGGGCGATGTTGCGAATATATTCATTGATATCCCGGGAAGCCTGCTGTCGTCCAATGCCAAACGCGTGACATAGATGACCCGTGGTCAACCGCCCTTCCCATAATGCGATGATCTCGATAAGGCGATAGCGTTGCAGTAAGTCCCAGCGCCGGCTCCAATCTATCGGCATGGTAATGCTCCCTTCAATTTCCTGTTTCTGATATGCCTGAAAAAGCGACATGTATATGTAGCAACTATATACATGTCGCATTTTACGGTTATTATTGAGTTCAGGCAATGCAGCAGTTAAACAACGCAATAAGACCATCAGGCGAGGGCAAGGCTATGTTCAGTATTGTGGAAAATGGGGGTATAACGAGTGGTTCGCTGCAACAGGAAGCAGCGCCGAACGCAGGCAAGAAAAGCAAGGCAGAAGCGGGTTTTGCGGGTACGACAAAGTCAGAACAGTCCCAAGCTCCGCGAATGCCAACCCGGGCCCGGTATCCGGTGAACCTGCTTGAAAGCGAGATTGGCGAGGAAGTCAGCGAACTGCTGTCCCATCCCAGTCTCCAGCTCACCAGCGGTCATCAGGCTTGGTTGCTAATGGCGATCATGTATCTGGTGGAGCGTGAAAGACGCAAGGTTATGCACAAGTCAGGTGGGGTGGATCAGGTCCTGGCCATGGCTAGAGCCGAACACGCCTAGTTCCGCTCTGCCCCGGGGTTCAGCTATCGTCCGTAAGGGGGTAGAGGGCTCGATGGGCCGCTATCATTCCGGCAGGTTGGCAGGGTCGGGATCGAAGCGCCAGTCTTCAGTGGAATCAGGACATTCGTCTATCCACTGCTTCAGCAGTGCGACATGTTCCTTTTCCTCGAGGGCGAAATCGGCGGCGATACGCTTGATTTCGGCGTCGCGGGTATCCTGGCTGATGCGATGATAAAAGGCGTGTGCGCGCAGCTCATTGGCAAGGGCAATCTCCAGGGCGTGGGCTGTATTCATCAGGTAGTGGACTGCATCCATGCTGGTGGTCTCCGGGCTCTCCGGGTCGTCCCACTCAAACTCCCAGGGAGAAATATTGGGTAGATCGAGTCCCGCAGCCAGGGCGATGATTTCTTCGGCATGCTTGCGGCCGAATTCGGCCAGGGTGCGAAAGGCCCGGGAAACCTTTGGGTTGTTATGTATTTCCAGGGCATCGGCCAATTCGTCATAGCGCTCAGCAGCCTCTTCTTCCAGGGTGATGGCGTAAGCGAGAAAGGTATTCATATCAGCGATGGGCTGTTGCAGGTTCATAGGGCAAACTCCTGTTCGAAGCTTTTGAGCACGGCAGTCGGCGCACGCAATGGCGACTTCTGGTGATACGGCTGCCAGACGGGCAGTTCGCGTTGGAAAACAATGCCCGTGCTCTGGCCATCATCGGCCTGGATGCGCTGGGCTGCGGTGATCGGGTCGTCGGTGCAGGGTTCGGTAAATTCGCGAATCTGGTGTTTCCAGTCCATGTGCTCCGGGCGATAGGTAGGACAGGGGCTCAGGGCCTGGATCACCGAAAACCCTCGGTGCTGGATGGCTTTCACCAGCATTTGTGCCAGGCCGTTGGGGTCACCGCTAAAGCCGCGCGCAATAAATGACGCACCAGCGGCCAGTGCCAGGGCGGCGGGCTGAAAGGGTCGTTGTCCGGTACCGTGGGGTGTGAGTTTGCTCATGGTCCAGTCGGGGGCTGTGGTGGGCGAAGCCTGGCCCTTGGTCATACCGTAGACTTCGTTATCCATGATGATATACGTCATGTCCATATTGCGTCGGCAGGCGTGGATGAAATGGTTACCTCCAATGGACAAGCCGTCACCATCGCCACCCGCCACCAATACCGTGAGCTCGGGTCGTGCAGCCTTCAAGCCCGACGCCAGTGCCAGTGCCCGCCCATGAATGCCGTGAAAGCCGTAAACACTGGTATAGGCGGGCACCCGGGATGAACAGCCTATTCCCGACAACAGGGCAACATCCTTGTTGGCCAGTGCCAGGTGGGCCAATGCCTTGGTAATGGCATTGAGCACCGCAAAATGCCCGCAGCCCGGGCACCACACCGGCTTGATGTCTGATTTGTACTGCCTGGGTTTAATCCGAATAGCGGTTTTGTCCGGACTCATGGATCTTGCCTCCAGTTGCTGATGCGCTCGACAATTTCCCCGGGGCTTATCGACAGTGGGCCCGGTTTGGCCAGGCATGCCATGGGCGCGTCGATGTCGAAATGGGCGCGCAGATAGTGCAGAAACTGCCTTGAGTGGCTCTGCTCCACCACCAGTACCCGCTTGACGCCTCGCAATGCCTCATCCATCTGTGCGCTGCGGGCGGGCAGTAGAAGCCGCATGGCAATCAGGCGTACCGGGATTCCTGCCTGCTGCAAGCGCTGCCGGGCTTCGCGCGCCGCGCCGGTGCTGGAGCCCCAGCAGATAATCGCGGTATCGCCATCGCCACCGGTCTCTGCCCAATGCTCGCCGTAGTCAAACTGCTGCAGTTTGCCCTGGCGTTTGTCCAGCTGGGCGCTGTGATCGGCAAAGGCGCTGGAGGGCTTGCCGCTGGGGCTGTGTTCGAGGCCGTCGGCGGTATACATGGTTTGCGCATCCCCGGGGACCGCCATGGGGGAAACGCCGTCCTCGGTAATTGCGTAACGCTGGTAGGGCGCATCTGTGATTTCAGGCTTTTTGCGCACGGCCAGTGCCAATTCAGGGCTCGCTGGGGCCGGGATAAGTGCACGCGATTGCGCCAGCCCCTGGTCCGACAGCACGATGGCGCTTGCCTGCAGGGCTTCGGCCAGGCGCACAGCCCATTGGCTGGTAAAGATACAGTCACTGGTGTCCAGGGCTGCCAGCACCAGGTGCGGTGCATCGCCATGCATACCGTAGAGGGCGATATTCAGGTCGGTCTGTTCCGATTTGGTTGGAATCCCCGTAGAGGGACCGCCACGCATCACATTGATGATGACCACGGGCGTTTCCGAGGCGATTGCCAGGCCAAAGCCCTCCAGCATCAGTGCCAGACCCGGCCCCGAGGTTGCCGTCATCGCGGGAACCCCGCCAAAGGATGCGCCAATAATCATATTGATCGAAGCCAGTTCATCCTCGGCCTGCAGCAGGCTGCCGCCGAGCTGTTCAAGTCTTGGTGCCAACCATTCCAGCATATCGCTGGCCGGTGTTATCGGATAGGCGGCGGCGAAACGGACGCCCCCACGCAGGACCCCCAGCCCACAGGCCTCGTTGCCACTGAGATGCCAGCGTGGCTCTGGGCTGGAAGTGGGTGTTATGTTGGCTGCCGCCAGGCCCTTGATGCCGGTGACGAAGCCGCGCTCAAAGCAGGCGATAGAACTCGCTGCGACCTCACTGCCCTTGTCGCTAAAGGCAGCGGAAATGCAGCGTCGTGCCTTTGTTGCATCGAGGCCGAGCCAGCCTGAGAGGAGTCCCAGGGCCACCATATTGCCGCGCCCTCCCGGGGTTTCCCCTGCCATTGCGGCCAGCTCGGCGGACTCGACGGCAGCACCGCTGGCGGCGATTACCGGTGGAATGGCGCCGGCCGCCGGATCGGCAATGATCAGGCTGGTATCGGCCAGCGGGATTTCAGCCGCGAAGCGCTCGGTATTTTGCCAGTCCAGTGCCAGCAACAGGTCGAAATTATCGTCCATACAGTAGATTGGATAGCTGCCAAGGCGCAGCAGTGCGGCAGACTCGCCGCCGCGAATTTGCGGGCCATAGGCCTTGCGCATCAAGCCGTAATAGCCCGACTCGAACGCCAATGTGAGCAGCAATTCACCGGCGGCAACCACCCCGGCACCGCCGGAACCCACCAGGGCGACGGAAATATCCTGCTTATTCGTGTTCGTTGCTGGATTCATAGTGGCCTGCACCTGCAAAACTCGCAAATACTATACTGTATCCGCGCTGGATTTTTGCGGTGCTGGATCAAGCGGGTTGCTATTTTTCGGGAAACTCTTGATCTATTCGAATAGAATGCCCGGCATGAATGACCTGGATAGCAAGCAAACCCCCACTGCCCTGGACCTGAACCTGGAAACTGCACGGATTGCCTGGCGCGAGCTGCAACGGTTTTTTGCCCGGGGAGTTACGGTTGCAGTGGCCCAGGAGCTCGATTTGCTCAAAGTTGCCACCGAGATTGCCCGTGATAACAAAGCTGCCGTCGCGGCCTGGATGGAGGCCGGCGCGGTGGGCGTGGTAGCAGATGATCAGGCAAAGCAATGGCTGCAAGCCGATGTGGAGGTCTGGTCGGTGGTGGTGAAGCCGTGGGTTCTGGTGCAACTGGCCGGCGAAAATCAGAGCCAAAGCCCGGCTGGCTAA
>JAHEGP010000129.1 GCA_024645065.1 Cellvibrionales bacterium
CTTGCTTATTCATCACGCGGCTCGCTTGTACTCATTGCCAGGTTTTACGTCCCCCACAGGGCGACAGATCAGAGCTCCTTCCTGCTTGTATTATCGAGGCCCCATCCGGCTGACGTCCCCGGGCAGTGAGCATCACCCTCCCGCGCCTGGCCTGGGCCTGATCCAGGCGGGCAGGGGCGCCGTAATGTAAAAGGAATTCAAAGGCCGGCCGATAGAGGACTGGGCAAATGACGGACCCACAAAAAGACGTGCTTTTCTACGATGGCCTCTGCCCGCTGTGCAACGCTGAGATGGGGAAATTGCGTCGCTGCGCAGGGAGCAAGCTTGAGTTGCAGGACATTCACCAGTTGCCAGAGGACGCCCAGCTTCCCAGCAGGGATGAACTGCTGCGCAGCCTGCATTATCGCAGTGCCGACGGAACCCTGATCAGCGGGCTCGATGCCAACATCGCGGCATGGCAGCACACTCGCTTCGCCGGCTTATGGCGGGTGCTGCAGTGGCCCCTGGTCAAACCCATTGCAGTCCGGTTCTATCAGTTCTGGGCTGAAGTGCGTTATCGTCGCCTGTATGGCCAGGGCACACCTTGAGGGCATTGGTCGTTGGCGCCTCTGGCGGTATTGGCAATGCCATGATGCGGGCGCTGGTGGAGCGCGATGCTGTTTCCCGGGTGGATGCATGTTGTTATCGCTCCCGGCCAACTCTGGACCACCCCAAGGTATGCTGGCATACCACAGACATCACCAGCGATCAGTGCGTAGCAGGACTGATGGCGAGTATTGACGGGCCGTTGGACTACCTGATCAACGCGGTCGGCATACTTCACGATCAGACCGGCCAGCCGGAGAGATCAGTCCGGCGCCTCGATCCAGAGTTTTTCATGCACAACATTCGGGTCAATACTGTCCCGACCCTGCTGCTCGCGAAATACGGCGAGCCACTGCTCAAGGGCAGTGAGAGAGCGGTGTTTGCCACGGTATCAGCCCGGGTGGGCTCAATCGGCGAAAATCGCCTCGGTGGATGGGTGAGCTACCGCAGCTCAAAGGCCGCCCTCAACATGGCGCTTAAAACCGTGAGTATCGAGTGGCGCAGGACCGCGCCGCGAACAATAGTGGCGGCACTGCATCCGGGTACCACTGCTACACCGCTCTCGCAACCGTATCGCAGCGGCGTCGCGGCCGACAAGTTGTTCAGTCCGCGGCAGAGCGCGGATCACATGCTCGCCGTCATCGACAAGCTGGAGCCAATGGACAGCGGTCGTTTCTGGTCCTGGGACGGTAGCGAGTTACCCTGGTGAATCGACGAGGAGACATTCCCCATGTTGCTGAGTAGTGCCGAACTGGATCAAATGGAAAGACGTTACCGCGCGAGCTTCATCAATTCCCTGGGCGGGTTCAAGTCGGCGAACCTGATCGGCACCGCCGATAGCGACGGGCATACCAATCTCGCCATCATGAGTTCCGCCGTGCACCTGGGTGCCCACCCGCCACTGTTATTGCTCATTATCCGCCCCGACGAGGCACAGCGTCATACCCTCAGCAATATACTCGAGACCGGGGTTTACACCATCAACCATGTCCACGAAAAATTTATCGATGCGGCGCACCAGACTGCGGCACGCTACCCCAAACACGTGTCCGAGTTTGCTGCCACCGGCTTGACACCTTTCTGGCAGCCGGGGTTCGAGGCGCCTTTCGTCGCCGAAGCAAGCATCAGGATGGGCCTGACACTGCGGGAGCATCAACGCTTGGCGATCAATGGAACCCATATGGTGATCGGGCAAATTACCCTGGTGACGGTGCCGGAGGACTGTGTCAGTCGCGATGGCAGCATCGATATTGCCCGGGCGGGCACTGTGGCGCTGAGCGGACTTGATAGTTATCATCGGCCGCAGCCATTGCGGCGCATGGCGTATGCCAAGCCAGACCGTGAACCGACCCCGTTGGACCCGAGCGTGATGACCCGAGCCTGATCCCGATGTTTTCTCCATTGATCGACGGGCGCCCGGTTAACGGGCCGTCCCTCGCTGACACGGCGCCGGATGTCGAGGCACTGTGCGACCGACTGGAGGGCGCTCTGCGGCCGGCACGGCGTTGGCTGGTAATTACCGGGGCCGGAATTTCCGCCGCTTCAGGCATCCCCACCTACCGTGATGACTCTGGCGCCTGGCTGCGCAGCGACCCTGTGCAGCACCAGGATTTTGTCGAGTCGGCAGCGACCCGTCGCCGTTACTGGGCCCGCAGTATGGTCGGCTGGCCCCTGGTCGCCGACGCCAGGCCCAATTCGGCGCATCACGCCCTGGCACAACTCGAAGCCCAGGGCAAAATGGCGCTGCTGGTAACCCAGAATGTCGACAGATTGCACCAGCAGGCCGGTCACCGTCGTGTGATTGACCTGCACGGACGGCTCGATCGGGTGCGCTGCCGCTGCTGCCGGCGACTGCTGAGCCGCAGCGGCCTGCAACAGCGACTGCTGGCATTAAACCCGGGTTTCCATGCGATTTGCGCCACGGCGCGACCGGATGGCGATGCCGAAATCGATGCTGAGCAGCTGCAGGATTTCAACGTTCCCGCCTGCTGCCATTGCGGGGGAGTCCTAATGCCCGACGTGGTGTTCTTCGGCGGAAGCGTTCCCCGGCGCCGCGTCGCCAACATCAATGCCCTGCTGCACCAATCCGAGGCGGTTGTGGTAGCTGGCTCTTCACTGGCGGTTTTTTCCGGTTTTCGTTTTTGCCGCCTGGCGCGGGAGTTGGGCAAGCCCCTCATCGTCATCAACCGGGGGTCGACCCGCGCCGACTCCATTGCGACCCTCAAGCTGCCGCTGGACTGTGGCTCTGCCTTGCAACAACTGGCCGCTCGCCTCGCCTAGCGTGGTTGCGGCCCTTGGCCCGTTCCTGATCGGAAATATCCGGCCTTACAATAACTCCTCGATGGCGGCGCGCAATTCTTCGCTCTGGGGCGTGACCCGGCTGCCGAAATGGGCAACAGCCCTGCCGTCTTTGTCGACCAAATACTTATTGAAATTCCAGGACGGAGGGGACGTCGCTTCCCCCAGTGCCCGGAACACCGGATTGGAATTGTCGCCACGTACATGGGTAGGAGCGAGCATCGTAAAGCTCACCCCGTTATTGACAAAGCAGACCTTGGCGGCGCTGGCCTCATCACTGGCTTCCTGGTTGAAATCGTTGCTGGAGAATCCAAGCACAACCAAACCCCGGGCCGCGTACTCATTGTGCAGTTCCTCCAGCCCTTTGAATTGCGGGGTAAAGCCGCAGTGGCTGGCGGTGTTGACGATCAACATCGGCTTGCCGCCAAAGCTGTCGCACAGGTTCACTGAATCCTGGGAGTGCAGTTTGCGCAGGTCTTGGTCCAGATAGGATGGACACTCTGCCGACGCCAGCGCACTGATAGCGCAGAGTGATGCAATCAGGGATAGCTGTTTCATCAATAATAACCTCACTGGTTAGTCAAGCCTGCCCGCCGGTTTAACTGGTCAGGGACCGGCTGGGCAGTCGCCGTTTTCCTGCTGCGGTCAGAGCCCGGCCAGTCGACTACCAGCTGGATTTCGTTGCGCCGCAAGAAGGGCAGGGTCCATGGGGGATTGTACTGCGCGAGCACTGCGGGACCCCGGGTCTGAACCTCGTTGTCCTGCAACACCGCCTTTAATTTGTTCGCCATTTCTTCTACCCTGCCGGCCGTTGCCCACCCGGAAAACTGGATGACTGCTTTGCTTCGGGCGGCTACAGGCTGGATCGTGATGCCCGCATCGTCCGGCCGCGGCAGGTCATTGAGCTTTAAATGGGACGGCATTGTAAAAGCCATTTTCGGCTGATCGACAAACAGGGTCTCCTGCACAGGCGCCGTCATGGCAATCTCCTGCCCGGACTCGTTAGCGCCGAAAATAAAGCCGGCAAGGCGGCGGAAGCCCTGGTTGGTGTGCTGGCTGTCGGGCAACTCGACTACTGCCTGGACCAGGTCGTGGTAGTGGCGGATTTCGATGCCATCGCCCAGTTGGGTGAGCACGGAGTAGCCAGGTTCTTCAATTTCGGCACCACGGGACATGGGACCTCCTGCAAGCAAGGGCACAGCCAGTGCGATGATGGCCAATGTACGAACCATGATTTATCCCTTTTCGAATTAGGGATTTTACGCGCCCCCGCGATCGCTGGATCAACTAACGGATAATCCGTGAATCGGCACAAACCCCGGATCCCTGGCCAGCCGCCGGCGACTTGCCGCTGGCTCCCAAGGCGCCGACCCGCAAAGCGAAACTGCGTTGCTCATGACTGCTCTGCCAGCTGGCGATCACCGGGCCTGGCACGCGCCAGCATGCGATTGATCAGAGCGGTTGGAGGATGTATCCTGCCTCGATCAACTATAAGCAGATCCGCCCGGAGATCGACGATGCGCAAGATGCCCCTCACCGACGCTTTTTTCCTGCTCAATGAAACGAGCAGGACTCCCATGCACGTGGGGGGTGTCAACCTCTACACTCTCCCCGATGGTGTCGACGATGCGGAATTTTTGCAGAGCCTCAACGAGCAGTTGGTGTGGCATGGCGACTTGCGTCGGCCCTTTGGGGAAAAGCTGAAAATGGGTCCGCTTGGCACGCTGGGGCCGATCCACTGGGTGAAGGACGAAGCCCTGGACATGGATTACCACATCCGACGATCTGCGCTGCCCAAGCCCGGCCGCTATCGCGAGTTGTTTGCGCTGGTATCGCGTCTGCATGGCACCCTGATGGACCGAACGCGCCCTTTGTGGGAGTTGCACCTCATAGAGGGCCTGGAAAATCGCCAGTTCGCGACATATATGAAAGCCCATCACTGTGCGATGGACGGGGTCGGTTCGATGCAATTGACCAACAGCATGATGTCACCCAACCCCAAGGCAAAAATCAAGTACTCGCCGTTCTCGATGGAAGCATTCGAAGCGTACAAAAAGGATCTGGAAAAGCAAAAGGAAAGCAAGGTCCAACCCAGGGAACACGAGATCAAAGCGGTACTCGACGTCGTCAAGAGCCAGGTTGGTGGTACGGTCAACGTTGCCAATGCACTGCGGCAAAACGCCAGCGTATGGCTGGGCAGGGGCGGTAACCTTGCTGTGCCCTGGCACAATATTCCGAAGACGCCTTACAACACGCGCATTACCGGCGCGCGGCGTTTTGTGGCGCAGTCCTGGCCATTCGAGCGAGTCAGAGCCGTGGGCAAGGCCTTCAATGGAGGCACCCTGAATGACGCCGTGTTGGCGATGTGTGCCGGATCTCTGCGTCGTCATTTGCTGGAGCTCGGTCAACTACCGAAACAATCACTCAAGGCGATGGCACCGATATCCCTGCGCGACGCCGATGATACCGAATCAGCCAATGCAGTCGCGTTCCTCACCGCTGACCTGGGTACCAACCAGCGGGATCCGTCCAAGCGCATGCGCGTTATCCAGGAGTCGATGCAGGCGGCGAAAGATCAATTCAAGGGTATGAATAGACGCGAGATAGAAGTCTATTCCGCTGTCACCCAGGCACCGACCCTGATCGCCAGCATGACCGGGTTGGCCAGCCGCTTCCCGGCATTCAGTACCGTGATTTCCAATGTGCCCGGTCCGCGGCAAACCATGTACTGGAATGGTGCACGCCTCGACGGCATCTACCCCGTATCCATCCCGTTTGATGGATTTGCCGTCAACATCACTCTGGTGAGCAATGCCGACAAGCTTGATTTTGGCATTGTCGCGTGCCGCCATTCAGTTCCCCAGGTGCAACGCCTGATCGATTATATGGAGGACTCACTGATCGAGCTGGAAGAGGCTGCGGGGATTGTCCGAAAATCCCGGCGCACCCCGTCACGCGGGGTCAAGGTATCGCCTGACGGTTCGAGTTCGGGAAAAACCGGGGCGAAGTCAAAGCAAGCAACAACGACCAGGAAAAAGACCGGGGCCAAAAGCAAAAAATCGACAAAAGCCACAGCGGCAGGGAAAGCGAAGCCAAAGGCAAAAACGGCCAAAGCAAAAGTCGCGCCAAAGGCAACGCCAGGCGCCCCCGGGGAGGGGTCCAGCACTCATGGCGGAGCTGACCCTGCTTGACCTGAACGGCGTTGCGATTACAATCCGACGCCAGGTAATAGAACACCCCAGTAAATTTCCGCCGCTCAAGTAGGAACCCGATTGACAAGGGCCTTATCTGGAGAACTCAGTGATGCAAACCAAAACCAGGCAGTTTTGCCGATATGCTTTGAATAACAGCATCGCGGCCTTGCTGGGCCTGGCGTTATCAGCGCCTGCGATGGCCAACCCGGTGGCTTACTCCCAGCAATCGATCGCCGCTGGAGCCCAGCTATATCAGCAGTATTGCACCGAGTGCCATGGCAAGGATGGGCGCGCACAGATGGATGTTATTTCTGATGCAACCAACCTGACCGAGCCCGAGGAATACTATAACGGCAGCACTCAGCAGGATATTTTCAGCAGCATAAAAAATGGGGCCGGCGTCGGCATGCCGCCCTGGGGTTCGCAGATAAAAGACGATGATATCTGGAACCTGGTGAACTTTACTCGAAGCTTGTGGACCGATGAGCAACGCAGCGCATTCGAGTAACAGACCGACCACCAATGTCCTGCCATCCCACTGTGTCCACCGGCGATAAAAGGCGAAGGAGAGAAGCATGAGCAACCCGGACTCAAGATCCAGCAAAGATAGCCAGGGGGAGGCGGCAGAGGGCAATTCACGGCGTGATTTTCTGCGCAAGTCAGCTCTCGGCCTCGGTGGCGCTATCGCGGCGGGGTCGGCTGGGCAGGTATTGGGGACAGAGACAAGCTCGCTTGCCGACGTAAGGATTCCTTCCATCAATATTGCCGATGCCTTTACCCAGTCACTGGCAGAGGACCCCGCACCAGGAAAGTTTGAGGGGCGCGGTATGAGTGGAGCAGAGGTGTTTGCGCAACTGTGCAAACAGGAAGAATTGGCAGCGCTGTTTTGCTGCCCGGGTAACTACACCGTGATTAACGCCCTGGCCGCGGCCGGCATACCCGCTTACGGTGGCCGTAGCGAAGGCGCCATGTGTTCGATGGCGGATGGCTTCTCCCGAGCCACTGGCCGGGTGGCAGCCACCTCCGGCACAGAGGGTCCCGGATTTACCAACATGATCATGAATGTCGCGGCGGCCAATGCGGCGCGGACACCGCTGCTCGTACTCGCCAGTAACATGACCCTCGCCGGGGAGGACCGCGAAGCCTTCATCCAGCATGCCATGCAGCAACCCACCACGGAAGGCATCAAGAAATACGGCAAGCGGCTGATCGACCCGTCCCGGGTCTGGGAGTACGGAGGCTATGCCTTTCGGGCACTGAAGTCGGGTGTCCCGGGGCCAGTGCACCTGGATTTCCCGGCCGAAGTCGCCCGGGCACAGTTCAAGGATCCGGCAGATATCAAGGACTATTACGACAAAAGTAAATACCGCTCTGAATCCCGCAGTTATCCAGCGCCCGCTGAAGTTGCCAAGGCTGTTGCCATGATCGAAAAAGCCCAGCGGCCACTGATTGTTGCAGGGCAGGGGGTATTTCAGCGCCAGGGCTGGGACGCACTGGCGCGGGTGGCCGAACGCAATGACATCGGCGTAGCGACCTCTGGACCAACCCGGGGCTGCTTCCCCGACGATCATCGACTCTGCCTGAACGCCGCCCCCGATGCGCTGCTGAGTGCCGACCTGGTAGTCTTTGTTGGCCAGTATTGTATGCCCAGCCCGGGGGAGTACCGCTTTAATCCCGAAATCAAGGCGATTCGGGTGCACCCGGAACAGCAAGACCTGGGGCGCAACTGGCCGCTTGAGCTGGGGATTGTGAGCGACGAAACCGTATTTCTCGAAGCGCTCGCCGACGGGGTAAAAACGCGCAAACGCGATGCCTGGGCGGCTGAAATTGGCAAGGCCCAGCAAGCCTTTGAAACCCAGATTGAAGAAGTCTACCAACTGGGCCTGAAGTACAGCACCGACACCAGAATGTTGCACCCAGCGGTCATTGGGCGCGAAACCCAGCGCTTTATCGATACCGGTACCGATGACCGCATGGCCATTGTTTCCGGCGGCGGCGGATGGACCATCGGGCTCTATGCGGGGCGCTACCTGCGAGCCCGGCGCCCTGCCCAAATGATCGTTCCCGCCTATCAGTACGGGGCGATTGGCCCTGACATGTCGATGATGATGGGCGTTAGCGCGGCGGTCCAGGGTGGTGTCGGACCACAGCAGGGCTATGAGGGAGCGCCCACGATCTGTGTCACCAGCGATGCGGGCGTGGCCTACAGCCTGATGGAGCTGGACACGGCGGCCAAATACAAATTGCCGACGATCACGATTGTCTATAACAACAATGCCTGGGGTGTCTGGCCCAATGCTGCGCGCTCAGCCCGATCCATGCATATGTACCTGTTCCAGGAGCATCTGCGCTACGACCTGATGGCCCAGGGCCTCGGTGCTGCCGGTGACTACGTCAATAATGTCGAGGATTTTCGTGCTTCGCTGGCCCGCGCATACAAACG
>JAHEGP010000345.1 GCA_024645065.1 Cellvibrionales bacterium
ACGGCATCGCCAGTGGGCAAGTGTCGCCCGGGCGAAGGAGGGACTCGCCGGGCCATACTGCTCCGGGTAGTGATAGGCGCTTAGCTGCAGCGGATTTTCGAAATGTCGGGCGGGCTGTTTGGCCGCCAGAAGGTAAATCAGGGTATCGCGGCCGTGATGACCGAGCGCGCAGGCAGCGGGGAATTGTTCGCGGTGATAATGATTGTCGGTAAACGCCCGGAGTCGGCCGAGACAAAACTGTCGATAACGCTCCTGGTCGCCCCTGCCACTGTTGATGTCCGCCATGAAGTTCCAAATCCGAACCAGATGGGGATAGCCCCGCACCCTGGTCAATTCGATAAGGCGGTTGTAGCTCGATTGGATGGCCGCCGCTTGAGAGGGATGCCGGCTCTCATCGATGCGCTGTACTGCCCAAAATAATTCGTCGTTGCTCGACCACTGAATGGCGTCGGCCTGACCGCGCTGAAGCGGTGGTTCGGCCTCCCAGACCTCCAGCGGTGGCGGTGCGCCGGGTGCCCCGAGCGCTCGCATGCCGCTTGCGATAAACCGCTGTGAAGGCCGGTCTGTGTCAGCGCAGCCCGCGAAGCCAATGATAGCCAGCACCCGCTGCGACGCTGCCAGGCTGGCGGCAGGCTGGAGACTGTAATGACAGCAAATGCTCGATGTGGCGTGGTCGATTCGGGTCAGCGTTGTCACAAGGTAAACCTCGGTTGTCAGGTCAGGTAGCGCTTTGACCGCACGGGGCGCAGTATAGGGTAGCGCTGGGGTGATGTCACCGCTCTCGGCAGTCCGCTGGAGCAATGTACAAGCCTTGATAAAACCGACGCGCTGGCTTAGAGTAGCGGGCTTTTTTAGTGTCTCGGTGTGCCCATGCCAGTGCAAGATCAGGAACCGTTGAGCCCGCACCCCGTGCTGGCTTCCTATTACCCCAGTGCGGATTTGCGTCGCCAGCGGGTGGACGCCATGTTTGATGACTCGGCGCCACATTATGATTGGATCACCAGCGTCATGAGCTTTGGCTCGGGCCAGTGGTATCGGCGCCAGGCACTGCAGCGCTCCGGTTTGGCTGAGGGCATGCAGGTGCTCGATGTGGGTGCCGGCACGGGCGTGGTCAGCCTGCTGGCCCAGGAGTTGGTCGGGGACAGTGGCCTGGTGGTTGCGCACGACCCCAGTGCCGGAATGCTGGGTGAAGCAACAAAGCGAGGAGTAGCGCGGGCTGTTCAGGGTCTGGGTGAGCGTTTGTGCTATCCCGACAACAGTTTCGATCGCGTGACCATGGGCTACGCCCTGCGCCATGTCGCCGATTTGCGGGTGCTATTCAAGGAATACGCGCGGGTCCTGAAACCGGGTGGCAAGGTGTTGCTGCTGGAGATCACGCGACCGGAGCATGTTGCCGCCCGCGGTGTGTTGCGAATCTACCTGCGCGGCATCGTGCCGCTGGTAACCAGGCTTTTTCGCAGGAGTGCGCCCGCCCAGGAGCTGATGCGATACTACTGGGATACCATCGAGCACTGTGTGCCTCCAGCTACCATTCTCGAGGCCATGACGGCTGCGGGCCTGGAGGGGTCCAAAAGGCGGGTGGAGCTGGGTATTTTCAGCGAATACAGCGCGGCGAAACCGGCGCCGGGGCACTAGTCGATTGAGAGGCACTGAGCGATGAGTGAGCAAACAGAAGCGGAAAGAAAACTGGCTGAAATATTGGTGGAGGTGCTGGATCTCGAAGATGTCGGCGCCGGCGATATCGTTCCAGACGCGCCGCTGTTTGGTTTCGATGCACCCGATAGCCTCGGCCTGGATTCCATTGATGCCCTCGAGATATCGCTGGCGGTGGCACAGCATTACGGCGTGCAATTGAAAGCTGACGATGAACAGAACCGGAGGATATTTTCCAGCTTGCGTGCACTGTCGAGCCACATATCCAGTCAGGCCTGAAGCCGGCATCGTGCGATTGGTATTGCTGATTTGTTATCCGCTGTGCGTGCACCTTGGGATTGTAGCTCAGCAAGCAATCTGGCAATGGCTCGCCATCGTGTGCCTCGCCGGCGGTATCCAGTACACAGGATTGCGCCAGGGGAGTGTCTTCGCCTGGGCTGTATTGCTGTTGGTCATTGCTGCCGCTTTATGGATGATCAGTCATAAGCTGGCCCACTACATTTTTTACCTGCCTCCCATTGTTCTGCCGCTGCTAATTGGAACCGGCTTTTTGCGCACACTCATGCCCGGTGAAGTGCCGTTGGTCACCGCTATCGGTCGCGAGGTGCACGGGCAATTGCCGCCCAACCTGGAGCGCTATACCCATCGCGTGACGCTCTTCTGGTTTTTATTCCTGTTGGCGATGGCAATTGTGGCTGCTTTATTGCCATGGTTGGGGACACCCCTCATTTGGTCGTGGTTCAGTAATTGTTTAAATTACGTGCTGGTGGCAGTGGTATTTGTCGGGGAATATGCTTACCGACGCTGGCGTTTTAGTGATTTCCCACAGCCGTCGTTTCGCGATTACCTGGCTATCGTTGCCAATTCGGAGTCGAAAATTGGACGTCGTTTCTAAGCTGGCGGCAGGCCCCATTGCGCTGATCGACCCTTACCGGCCGGCAGCGCCAATTGCTGTCCATCGCGGTCAGCCAGTTAGCCAGCAGGCTTTTCTGCAGCGGCTCCTGAGCCTTGCGC
>JAHEGP010000346.1 GCA_024645065.1 Cellvibrionales bacterium
AACTACGGTCGCTCATCGACTTTTGGCAAAAGCAGCTTTGAGCCGTTTCTGAACCCCATCACGAACCAAACCCAAACCTGCGACTCATTCGAACAGATCCTAACGGCCGGACTCTACCCCAATTCCGTCCCTGAAAACTGCACCGGCCGTGGCTTCCATACCGACTACGCCTGGGGTTATCGCCTGCGCGGGGCATGGAAGTACAGCAACGTGTTTGCCGGCATCAACCTGACCCCGAGCCTGGCCTGGAGCCATGATGTGGAGGGCTACTCGCCCTATGGCTTCAACCAGGGCAGCAAGGCCTTTAATATCAGCCTGGCGGGTGATTACAACAGCCGCTACACCTTTGATCTGGCTTACACTGCCTATTTCGACGGTGATTACAGCGTTGTCTCTGACCGCGACTTCCTGTCCGCCAGCATTGGGGTGAGCTTCTAGTCGCCGTTTTACCTCCAGCGCCAACCCCTGTTGGCGCTGGAGTATAAGAACCACAGTGCAAATTATAATTATTCTTGATAAGCAATAATGGAGTATAAAGTATGAGAACACCCAGCAAGCTATTCCTGCCGGCAATAATCAGTAGCTGTATTGCAGCCTCCACTGCTTATGCCGCCGTTTCCGCCGAAGAGGCGGCCAAGCTTGGCGGCCCGGAGCTGACACCCATGGGCGCCGAGCGCGCGGGCAATGCCGACGGCAGCATACCGGAGTGGACTGGCGGCATGATGAAGCCACCCGCCGGCTACAAGGCCGGCGATCGCATGATCGACCCCTTCGCCGACGAAAAGCCCCTGTTTACCATCACCGCCCAGAACCACCAGCAATACGCCGACAACCTCACAGCTGGCCAGATAGCGACGTTCAAGCGCTATCCGAAGACCTTCAAACTGCCGGTATACCCCACCCACCGCACCGCGGGCTACCCCGACAAGGTGTATGAGGCGACCAAGAAGAATGCCACCAATACCCAGCTGGTCGAGGGCGGCTTCGGCGTCACCAACTGGAGCTCGAGCGTCCCGTTTCCGATCCCCAAGCAGGGTGTGGAAGTGTTCTGGAACCATGTCACCCGCTACCGCTGCGACTGCTCGGTTGAGCGCGAATATACCCAGACCCCGGTACAGACCAATGGTGGCTTTGTGCCGGTATGGTTTGCCGAAAAGTTGAGTTTTGCCAGCTCGCTCAGCGGCAACGACAACCCCAACCTGCTGTTCACCTTTATGCAAACCATCAAGGCGCCAGCGCGCCTGGAAGGCGACGTGCTGCTGGTTCATGAATACATCGACCAGAAAAAAGAGCCTCGCAATGCCTGGGTATACAACCCCGGCCAGCGCCGGGTTCGGCGGGCGCCAGAAGTTGCCTACGACGGTCCCGGAACCGGCTCGGATAACATGCGCACCGCTGACGACCTGGATATGATGAACGGTGCCCCCGACCGCTACGACTGGAAACTGGTGGGCAAAAAGGAAATCTATATTCCCTACAACGCCTACAAACTGAAGGACGGTAGCCTGAAGTACACGGACATCCTCAAAGCCGGGCACATCAACCCCGAATACGCCCGCTATGAGAAGCACCGGGTGTGGGTGGTCGAAGCCACGCTGAAAGAAGGCGCCCGCCATATCTACGGCAAGCGCACGCTGTATGTGGATGAGGATACCTGGCAGATAGCCATCATAGACAACTATGATGGTCGCGGTGACATGTGGCGGCACCATGAAGGTCACTCCATCGTGCACTACGCCAAACAGGTACCCTGGCTGGCTGCGGAAATGCAATATGACCTGGTTGCCGGTCGCTACATCGCTATCGGCCTCGATAACGAAATGAAGGGCCCGCAGTACAAGTGGGACATTCAGGGCGTGTCGATGCGTGACTACACTCCGGCGGCACTGCGCCGCGCCGGCAAGTAATCGGGCGAAATCGAATACAGCAATAACAACTCAAGGGGCTTAAAGGCCCCTTTTTTTCCACTATTTATTAAGTGTTGAAACGCCATGAGCAAACCCTATCGAAATATCCTATTCGGCGTCGGCGTACTGGCCGCCGCAATGACCAGCCAGATCGGCTGGGCCCAGGAGGAGACTGAGCCGGACTCCGCCTCATTGCCCAACTACGTAATGCTTCCAGCCCTGCCCAACAGCAGACCGGGTAAAGCGGTGCTGCTGGATGCCGAGCATGCGGGCGAGCGAGTAGTGGCCGTTGGTGCCAGGGGGCTGATCACCTATTCTGACGATGATGCCGAAAGCTGGAAACAAGCCAGCGTCGTCCCGGTATCCCTCGCCCTCACATCGGTGTCGTTCCCCACCCCGGAAAAAGGCTGGGCGGTCGGTCACGAGGGTATTGTGCTGACCACCAAAGACAGCGGCGAGAACTGGGAAATCCAGCTGACCGGGGCCCAAATCCTCGAGCAGTCTCTTCCCAATCTGCAAGCCGAGATCGAGCGCCTGCAGGCTGCAGCGGACGCCAACGAGGATCCTGAGCTCGAGGAAGACCTGGCCTACGCGGTGGAAGACGCCGAAGCAGCGCTGGACGACGCGAAAATTTCCCTCGAGGATGGCACCTCCAATCCCCTGCTGGATGTCTGGTTCAGAAACGAAAACGAGGGCTATATCGTCGGCGCCTACGGCACATTCCTGATGACCACCAACGGCGGTGAGACCTGGCAGG
>JAHEGP010000130.1 GCA_024645065.1 Cellvibrionales bacterium
GGCCCAGGCTACCCACTACACTTTCGATAAGATGTTGCCGATTTGCAGTCACTTCTGAAGCCCCCAGCCGCATCAGTTGTTCCCGTCGTTTTGCGCCCCTCGGGCTTGCATAGACAATCACCGGTGGCCCACCCTTAGCGAATACTGGATGCCGCAGAAAATCAGCGCCGGCAACGTATGAAAAATCAGAGGACAGCTCTCTGCCCAGATCCGTAATCACGAGGTCGTAATCCTCGTTAGCCAGTTGCACCACCGCCTCAGAAGTAGACACCACGTTGTCGAACACAATTCCATAAGGCCTGAGGGCTTTGCGCTCGACTTCGTTGTTGGCGGGCCTGTCGTCCACCCAGAGCACCCGCGCAGCGCGCCTCGGTGTCGCGCAAAGTACAGGGATCGCGTCTACCAGGGCAGCAACGTCACTCGAGAATGTGGCTCTGCGAAGTTGATAGGCATTGCGCTTGGTAAACCACCTGAGTGCCGCGGGCAGCAAGTCATTTGACGGTATTTGGCCACCATCCACGAGAGCTGGCACCACGGGCACACCATAGAACTGCGCACGGCGCCATTCGTAGGCTACGACGTCTGTAGCCTGCTGCAAGCGCGAAAAATCGAAGGATGGACCAATCAAGGCAAACATCACATTGGCTTTGGAAGCCGCCTCATCAATCACCTTACGATATAGCTCGCCACCGCTGATACTCCCCGTGTCGACGAAACTCTCGTGCCCCGCAAGTCGAATCGCGTAATTTAGCGCGTGAGCAGCAAATAATGTGTCAGCGCGTTGATAGGATAGGAATATCATTCAACCACAACCTTGTAAATCCGTTTCACACCAGAGACCCATCGCGTGGTCGCTTGAGGTTCGAGCCTCGGGCGCTGGCGTACACCGGACAGTAGCACATCCCTGGTGAATCCACTTGCTTTCCAGCACCTTTTGAAAACCGCCTTACATCACGGCGACTGCCATCGAAAGACAGGGTATTTTCGGCCCTGCTAGAGTCTGCCTCGATCAATTTCATCCCGCGATCACGGACCTCGCACAAGGGTCCTGCTGTAAAAGAAAAAACCGGCTTAATCTCCCTGCAGCTGACCGCCAGGGCTGTACTCGATTGATAAGTCAACTGCGTGCTGCGTACCTGGCCCTTAACCTCCCATGCCTGTGCCTGAATACGGCCGCATAAATGGGTTTCGTCACGACTCCCATAATGCCTAACCTGGGAAGAAACTCGACCTTATCAGTTATCACGCAACCGGCGCCTTGCCGCTCAATCGTGCGCCGGTGATTCCATTTTCGATTCATCAGGCTTTTCGATTCTTCTTCAAAGCCGTTATCCCAGGCATCCTTGAGCCTGAATACATGCAGGTCTGCCGGGAGCAAGCCAAATAGCAAAATGACGCTGGTGAAAATCCTGACGTTTCTGGGCCAGTCATTGACCGGCGCTTTTCGCCACGCCCGCGGCACGGTCATTTTTACCAGGGGAAGCAATTCGTAGTTAACCCCCTGCATGGAAAAAATATCAGCCTTTATCTGATCCGGTTCCGCGTCTAGCTCCGATTTGATTTCAAGTACCGGCATAAGATTTCCCTGCAGGCTAGCGAACTGCTGTGGTCGGCGCGGCTAACAACCGCCAAACCACGAGTACCCATCGAGAATATCGGTTGAGCCGCCGTTCGCGATCGCTTTGACTTACATTCTTGCCAGCTCTGCGATGCGCCCAGCGGGAAGGCTCAATACCGATAGGGAGCGAGGGATAAACCTTTAGCGACCGGGTGTCAATAGCGGGGCCAATCCCGCAAAAAACCACTATATTATTTTAACGGGCCACGCACGCAAGGGGGCTTCATCGCTCGGCCTGAACCGGGGAAGGGCCAAACCAGGCGATCTTTTGGGGGAGGCAAGCGGCGGTGTGAAAAACGCGAAGAGCCGCTTATAACCGGTTCATTACAATCGATTATAAAAAGTTAAGTTTGAATCCATTAAAGTTAGTACGCGATACAGTCTGTCCAGTTGAAATCGATGTATATGGGAGTAATATACACGCATGGTGACCTGGTCAAAAGTAGCGGGGTTCCATTGGGACTCTGACAATAAGAGAAAACCGGCCAAAAAAGAAAGTGTTACTCAACTCGAGGCTGAGCAGGTATTTTTTAACCAACCTCTGATGGTGCTGGATGATGTCAAGCATCAGCAGGACGAGGCGCGTTTTCACGCGCTGGGAAAAACCGATTCGGCACGCTTTCTCCACGTTACCTTTACCCTGCGCTCGGCCGATACCTTGATCCATGTCATTTCCGCGCGTGACATCCGGCGTAAATAGAATTTGACTATGAATAAAGTGAAGAGAATCCCGGTGTTTAAATCCGAAGCCAAAGAGCGCGCTTTTTGGGAGAAGAAAGATTCCAGTCAATATGTTGACTGGCGCCAGGCCAACCCGGTTTCCATGCCCAACCTGAAGCCATCCACCAAGACAATCTCCCTAAGACTTCCCGAGAGCCTGCTTGACAGCATCAAGATTGAAGCAAACAAGCGGGATATGCCCTACCAGTCGCTGATAAAGGCGTGGCTTAGCGAGAAAGTTCAGGGGAGTCGCCAAGCCTGAACTTTTGGTGACGGCATCTGTTGCTTCGAATGTGTATGGCGCGCGATCTTTCACCCACTGAAGATAATGATCAATGGTGCCTGAGCTTTTACAACAGCCCTTTCTCATCGCCCCATCGCCGTTTAAGGAGCACCTGCGCACCGGGGAGCATGAGAAGCGAGACATCCATCCAACAAAGTAAGCGAATCACCTCAACTGCTTGGGTGTGCGCAGATGGCTTTTACGGGTTCCCAGGCGGCGAGTCGAACTTCGACCTCCTGGATTCGAGCCACTGCTGCATTTTTTCCGTGCCTTGCATCAGTGCCCGCATTTTCGCATTGCTTCCAGATGCGCGACATCCTGCTGTTCATGCATCTTGTTGCCATTTTGCTGGCTTAGCTCAGCCATTTCTTCGAAAGCATTGGCATGAAACTCGTCGTCACACGCGCCGCCCAATTGCCTGCAATTCATGGTTTTCATAGCGTGGTCCCTGATACCAAGGCTCTAGTCCAGGTAACGCCGGTCAAAAGGTCGAGCGACTTGCTGCGAGCACAGCACCCGCTGGATACTAATTTTAATGGCATTGTTAGCTGCAAAACCGCTTGTGCTGGTCTGCTGTCATCGGCTGCGCGAACGCGGACGCCGCATATAGATCGTGTCATCCGCTCCTGTCGAACCCACCACTGATATCACTTCCCAGCCATCAGCAGCCAACTTTGCAAGCGTCTCGGTTTTCTTCACATCGATAAAGATACCGCTGGATTGCTTTTTGATCGTGCCACCAGCCGTGATGCCCTTGAGAATCACAACTTGATACTCCCAGTCCTGTCCATCCGACCAGGCCGGGACCGAGATAACGAAAAACAAGACCAGGGGAATAACTATTTTTGCATATCGGGAGGTCGACATGATTTCTCCTTTGACGCCTGTCGCTTGAGATCAGGACTTATTGCAGAGCGCGGCATAGCATGATTCCGCTGCTGCGGCTCGTTGGCGAGTTCACATGAATGCCTCAATGGTTGATTATTGGCATTGGCACAAGTTACATCCGGAAATGATACAGGCTATGGTTTCGCTAATGAACCTGCTGCGCGTAATGTTTGCGCAAGATTGTGAGTGGTATTGCTGGCAAGGATCAATCCACCCATGCAGCGAACTGTTTGATAGTAGCCATGATGCTGTCTACATCCTTACCCGGCCCGGACGGTGGTGCATAGCTGTTTGCCTGGTTGGCAACAAGTAAAGAATTGATGTAGTGACTGTGCGCGTCGAGCAAGGCGGGCAGCAAGGCCCTGCCATCGAGATCGACCACTTCGGTGGCTGCTCCCTTATTAGCCTTTTCAATTTCAGCCCGCGTGCCCAGGGTGAGTATTTTCCCGTCCTTGACAGCCACGGCTTGCACCATGGGCTGAGCATCGCTAATGGTAACGATGTCTCCTCCAAGGTAAATAAATAGTATCCGCCGGGTTAACGGCTAACACCTTGGTGCAAGCGGCTATCAACCCCGTCAGCAGCACGATCAAAACCGTCAATGGATTGGGGTAATTCATGTGCCAGCCTCTTTCTCGAAGGTTTGCCTTTGGTTTGACGACCTGGGCGGGTAAGCGGGGTCAAACTCGTCCCGTGGACGCAGTGCCCCCCCATTTCGCCTTGCCAGGCTTTGTCTTGCTAGGCTTTGTATAGAGTGAAAACGCCGATCGCGATGAATCCCAGTCCCGCTGCATAATGCAGATACTTCGGATTGATGTATTCCGCCAACAAACTCCCGGCTAAAACGCCGAGGCCTGAGGCGACTATCAGAGCAGCCGAGGCAGCGAAGAAAACCACGTATTTACTTACATCTTTGTCTGCGGCAAAGAGCATTGTGGCCAGTTGTGTTTTATCACCCAGTTCCGCCACAAAAACCGCCCCGAAAACCGTCAAAAAGACTTTCCAATCCACTAGAGTGTCTGCTCCCACCTTGGTATCTAAGGCCCTGATAACCATCGCGGCCCGGCGCCGAAGACGCAAAGTCAATTGACTTGTAGTGAGCTTATTACCCCTCCACAACAATAATATTGACGCCTGCGCAAGACTGACGTTGCGCTTTGGGGGGTCGGTAGCCTTCTGAACTATACCATTTTTTAAATTGCTCAATACCTGGAAACTCATGAACAACGATTCGCTTACTTTCCCAGCCACCTTCAGTGCTTTTCCAGCGCCGGGATCAACCAGGAATTTGCCACCGAAGTTTTCGATGGTCGGGATAGGTCCGGCGACGTACGCATTGAATGTTACCTGATCCCTGATCCCTGATCCCTGATCCCTGATCCCTGATCCCTGATCCTTAAAATATTAGCCATGCTGCAAGCCTTCATTAAAGTCCCGCACGGCTTCAGCCATTGGCGAATAATAAAAGCAGGCGGCGGCGATCGGTAGCTACAGCCCTTTAGGCACCCACCCGAAGCGCTCCCAGAAAGTCCTTTTTGCCCAGATCTACGCCTTGGGCCCGGAGGATGGCGTAGGTGGTTGTCGCATGGAAATAAAAGTTTGGTAGCGAAAAAGAAAGCACGAAGTTATCGGTGGTGAAAGGCACTTCTGTGCTACCCAACCTGAAGATCATGGGCTTGCCTGAAAGCGCCTCGATGGCATCCCGAGATTCGCTCTCCAGGCCGGCGATGGCCTCTGCTACCAGCCCCCGGAGTTGGCTGTAATCCAGCCCACTCATTTTGGGCGGGGGTTGAAATAGTCCCGCTTTGAGCCCCTTTATCGCACCCAACGAGTGGTGCCAAACGGATATCACCTGAAAGCTGAAAGGCGCCATGTCGTCACGCAACCTGCAGCGAACGATGTCCTTGAGGTCGAGCCCGTTTTCATTCGCGTACTGCTCGCCCTTGGCAAGCACATTGGAGACACCTCCGAGTATTTGCAGGTAGCTGGCAACGCTGGTGTCATAGAGTGAGAGGGTCATGGAGCTTTAGTCCTTTATTGGAGTTCATGGAACCCGGGGCCTACCGGCCCTGCGGGCGTCACTGGTGGTTATTGCTGCGGTAAGTGAGGCCGGTTCGGGGATGCCAGACCTCGGTCCCGATGCCACGAGGGTTGCTCGCCACGCGAACTGCCCGGTTGTGTTGGTGCGCCATAACGGTATTTGATCGAACGCCATCAGTCCAGTAACTCGCGGTGACCTGCCCGGCAAGTTCACTTTACTGCTGGCTGGTATAGGTAACGATGGGCATCTCAGAGCGCCTTG
Organism: Cellvibrionales bacterium; assembly: GCA_024645065.1. GTDB lineage: Bacteria > Pseudomonadota > Gammaproteobacteria > Pseudomonadales > JAHEGP01 > JAHEGP01. The sequence goes on from JAHEGP010000130.1 coordinate 5,812, forward strand.
CCGGGGTTTTCAGCATCTGGCGCATGCCTTCCTTTTTCTGTAAACGATCAATTTGAGAGCGCAGCAGACGGCTCCACTGTCGATTCAAGGTAAGGTAGCCCAGGGCATGATCCTGGGTATGAAAGACCAACTGGCGACCCTGCTGCCAGTCGTCAAGGGCTTCTATAATGATTTGGGTACCGGCCACAGTGAGCTTGAGGTTTAGCGCGTCCACTGAATCGCCCGGTTCTACCGCAATTCGTTTCTGCCCAAGCACATCACCACCGTCAATCGCTTTTGTCAGCCGATGTACCGTCACCCCGATGTTGCGCGGGTCCCAGTTTATCAATGCCCATTCGGTGCAATGGGTGCCGCGGTAATAGGGCGACAGACCCCAGTGCAGATTCAAGGCCAGGGGCGCTGTTGCAATAATGTGATCCTTTACGATAGAGGTACCGTGATCCAGCAACAGGTCGGGTTTTTCCCGTTCGAGCAGAGCCTGGACTGCGGGGTCATTGATGTTGCTGCACAGAGTGAACGGAATGGACTCGGCGAGGTCCAGCCAGTCGCTACCCAAGAGACGAGAATAGAGACTCGCCATTTCCCGACTCTTGACCTGTACCGGCAGCTTGCGTGGCTTCGCTGCATCCGCACCCAGTGCCAGCCGGGTTTTGAGCCTGCGAAAAGCGGGAAGCTCTCCCATGGTTTTATCTTCAACAATCACCCGATGAATCGGATGTCGGCGGTGAATCTGGTTGGTAAAATAGACCAGGGGCGCATTGGGTTTGATCAGCGCGATAATTTTTTTCAACGCCCGCTCCACGCCGGCCTCGTCCTGCCGGACAGAAAAGCGACGTCAGAGCGAAAAATATCGCATTGGCGTTGCAGTGGTTCTGTGCCCCAGAGTACAAACCGCCCCAATGTCAATTTATCCAGTTCATGCAGCGGCAGATAATTCTTCCGCTTGTCGACCGTAATGGCAAAATCAAAGCCCAGTTCGGCAACCACCCGCAGGGAATCCTGATTGTAGTTGCCATTGGGATAAGCGAAAACTCTCGGCTGTAAACCGACCATCTCGGCCAGGTCGGCCTGGCACACCTGAATCTGTGAGCGCTGAATATCGGGGTTGTAGCGATCCATAATAAAGTGATCGCTGGTGTGATTGCCGATGTGAACCCAGGGTTGCCCGGCAAAGGATCGGAGCTCTTCCGGTGTAAACGGCCGGTCGACGTCGGAACAGGGCGCCAACGCATCCCTGCCGAACTCTTCCTTTAGCCGAGCATGTATCTGCTGATGATCCAGGCATTTATATTGCTTCTGGGCGACGGATATTTGCTTGCGAGTCATGCCTCGCTGACTCAGCTCACGATAGACCACATCCCACCAGAAACACTCATTATTGAGAACGTTGCGGGATGTTATAAAAAACAGCGCCGGCGTTTGGTATTCGATCAGCAAAGGTGCGACCAGCTGATTGTTGTAGTAACCGTCATCAAAGGTCGCGAGGACATAGCACTGCCCGGGATCCAGGCCCCGCTGCAGATCCAGGGGGGAAATGAAGCGGTACCCCGCCTGCAGGAAGTACTCGAGGAATTGGCGATAAATATCCAGGGTAACGTGCTGCTGCGGATCGATATGGTTCAAGCCAATTTCATTACTGTCTTTAAAAATCGAATGGAACAGAAAAACCAGCAGTGCGGGCTGGTCCCGCTTGAAATGAGACAGCTGTTGGCGAAGACGACTTTTAAATTCCTTCAACATGGATACCTTGCAGTGGTGCTGCAACCGGGTCAATAGACACCGTGCCCACCCAAAACAACAATGTAATCCAAACAGCAAGCGGCGGGCAACACCGCGCAGAAGAAAAACTCGTGTCAAAAAAACCTGGCATCCAGGGTCATTGATTTCGTTGCCTGAGAAAAATAGCGCAGGGCGCCCTCCCCCACGGTATTCAAGCCTCCATCCCACTTCTGCCGGACGACGGGAGCGGTGCGCAGAAGCTTTCTGCTGCGCTATAAACATCTTTTTTATTAGATCAAAGATTTATATGCCTTGATGGTTTTGCAGCCATAAGCAATGGTAAGCTGAAGGTAAGTAACCACTACCGTCATTTTTGTACTTTGTTGCTGTTAACAGATAAGGGATTATATGGCGTGCAGACCGGATGCCTGCGGTGGGGAATTGTCGCAACCTTGGTGCTTTCGCTCGTTGCTTGCAGTCACCCCATCGAAATTGTCGGCCAGGGGGATGTGGTTTCGGCCACAGGGTCCCGCGATTGCTCACTGCAGCAATACAAGGCTGGCGATCAAAGATGCACCTTTAACTTTGTTTACGGCGGGTATCACGAGACCTACTTTGCCGTGGCCCATAGCGGCTGGCAATTTGATAAATGGCTGCACTATTGCGTTGAAGACAGCCTCGGCGAATGCAGTTTCTCGATCCCCTCCCACATGGTGGAAAAGGCCTCAGGGGTGCAGGTGCCGCCACTGGTTGCGGTTTTTAAACGGGCTTCCGGGTTCGAGCAGGACGACTCCCGGGTAGATAATGCACCGGGCAGCGATGCCGCGCCCCCTCCAGAGCAAACACCTGCCCCGGCGCCAAAACCCAAACCGCCGCCTGAGCCCACACCGCCGCCTGAACCCAAGCCACAGCCT
>JAHEGP010000131.1 GCA_024645065.1 Cellvibrionales bacterium
CGGTAGCAACAGCCCTGCTGGGCCGAGGCGACCAGGTAATCGGGATCGATAATCTGAGCGACTATTATGACATTCAACTCAAAAAGGACCGATTGGCGCCGCTGCAGCAACACAGCAGCTTCACCAGCATTATCGACGATATTGAAAAGTCCGCTACCGTTGCCGATATTTTCCAACGCTATCAACCCCAGCGAGTCGTGCACCTGGCGGCTCAACCCGGCGTGCGCTACTCCCTCGAAAACCCCCATATCTATATTCAAACGAATATCGCTGGCTTTCTGAACATCCTCGAGGGGTGTCGCAATAGCAAGGTAGAACACCTGGTTTATGCCTCAACCAGCTCGGTTTATGGCGCCAACACCCATATGCCCTACTCGGTAAAACAAGGTGTGAACCATCCTCTCAGCCTCTATGCGGCAACCAAGAAGTCCAACGAGGTCATGGCCCACTGCTACAGTCACCTGTTCCGTATCCCGATGAGCGGCCTGCGCTTTTTTACTGTGTATGGGCCGTGGACGCGACCCGATATGGCCTTGATGACATTTACCCGAAAAATACTCGCGGGCGAACCCATTGATGTTTTCAATTACGGCCACCACCGCCGCGACTTTACCTATGTAGACGATATTGTCGAGGGCATCGTTCGTACTCTGGATCATGTCGCGACGGCCAATCCGGACTGGGATGGCGACCAGCCCGACCCGTCGACGTCCAGCGCCCCGTGGCGGCTGCACAATATCGGCAGTAATCGACCGATCGAGCTCAACCGTTATATTGAGGTACTGGAGGACTGCCTGGGTGTTCGCGCCCAAAAGAACTTCCTGCCGATGCAGCCGGGCGACGTGCCGGAGACTTTCGCCGACGTCACTTCGCTTATTGAAGAGGTCAACTACAAACCCCGGACGAGCATTGAAACCGGTATCGCCAGGTTTGTGCAGTGGTACCGCGATTATTACCAGGTGTAAATCGGCGACCCCCAAAAGGGGCAGCAAGCTTAAGCTCCGTAAAACGCCGGAGCGCCGGAGCGCTCTAGCCCCTGATCATTGTCAATAGCTCTGCCGTGCGCGCCTCCATCAGCGCTCTGTCCCCACGGCTTTCGACATTGAGACGCACCACCGGCTCGGTATTGGACATTCGTACATTAAAACGCCAGTGTGGGAATTCCATGCTCAGACCATCAGTATGCTCGACCCGTGAGGCCGCAGGGCGATAATAGCGCTCTATCTGCTGGAGCAATGCCGCGGGGTCGTCCACTTCGCTATTGATTTCCCCACTGACCGGAAAAGCCGTGGCACGACTGGCGATCATTTCCGACAGCGACCTGCCGGTTTCGAGCATCAACTGACAAACCATCAACCATGGAATCATGCCGCTGTCACAATAGGCAAAGTCCCGGAAGTAGTGATGGGCGCTCATCTCACCTCCGTAGACGGCGTCTTCACTACGCATTCTCTCCTTGATGAAGGCGTGGCCGGTTTTGCTCTGCACAGCCACACCCTTGAGCGCCTTCACAATATCGATGGTATTCCAGGTCAAGCGCGGGTCATGCACCACCTTCTCCCCTGGATGGCGGCGCAAAATGGCATCGGCGAGCAAACCTACCAGATAATAGCCCTCTACGAAGTTACCATGCTCATCAAAGAAAAAGCAGCGATCGAAGTCACCATCCCATGCAATACCCAGGTCGGCGCCCTCTGCTCGCACTGCCTCGCTGGTTGGTGCCCGGTTTTCAGGCAGTAATGGGTTGGGGACACCGTGCGGAAAGCGACCGTCGGGCTGATGGTAGAGCTTGATAAATTCGAATGGCAGGTGGGGCTCCAACGCATCGATCACCGCACCCGCGCCGCCGTTTCCGGCATTGACGACGATTTTCAGCGGCTTTTGGGCGTTCACGTCGAGGTAAGACAACAGGTGCTGGACATAATCGGCACGGATATCGACGGATTGCAGACGACCTGCACCAGTACGACGAAAGTCCCCCGATTGTGCCAGGGCCTTGATATCAAGCAGGCCAGTGTCTCCGCTTACCGGTCGAGCGCCCTTACGAACCAGCTTCATGCCATTGTAATCCGCCGGATTGTGGCTTGCAGTAACGACAATTCCCCCATCGACATTTTCGTGGAACGCTGCAAAGTAAATCTCTTCGGTGCCACACTGGCCAATTGAGAATACATCCACACCAGCGTCCCTGAGCCCCTTGCTCAGGGCATGACAGAGATCAGGGCTGCTGAGGCGAATATCATACCCAACCGCGACTGACCGGGGTTCGATGACATCGGCATAAGCCCGGCCGATGCGATACGCGATGTCCTCATTGAGTTGGTCCGGTACTCGCCCCCGGATGTCATAGGCTTTGAAACAGCTCAACTCCTCATTCATGACCATCTATCCCGGCTCTTCGGACTTCAGGTAGATGTTCTGGTAGACATAGTTCGTCGCCTCGACAAACCCGTCAATGCTTCCGCAGTCAAAGCGAGTTCCCTGAAACTTGTAGGCCATGACACAACCGTCGCGGGCTTGTTTTAGCAGAGCATCGGTGATTTGTACCTCACCATTTTTACCGGGGGGAGTGTCCTTGATAATGTCAAAAATATCCGGCGTAAGGATATACCGACCAATAATCGCCAGATTGGAGGGCGCCTCACTCTGGGTCGGCTTCTCCACCATGTCATCTACTCGAAACAGTCCTTCCTTCATGCATTCGCCTGCGATCACCCCGTATTTGTGGACCTGGTCCTGGGGGACTTCCATAATGGCGACAATGGAACAGCGAAACTGCTTGTACAGCTTCGCCATTTGTCCCATTACCCCGACGCCATTGGCATTCATACACAGGTCGTCCGCAAGGATAACCCCGAACGGCTCGCTCCCTATCAGGGTCTTGGCGGTATAGATAGCATGGCCCAAACCTTTCATTTCGCGTTGGCGAGTAAACGAAAAGGTAGCGCTGTCGAGCACCTGGCGGATGCTGGCCAGGTATTCTTCCTTGCCGGTACCGCGAATTTGCGTTTCCAACTCGTAGCTGAAGTCGAAATGGTCGGTTATTGCGCTTTTGCCCCTGCCGGTAACGAAAGCCATTTCACTCATGCCACCCTCGATCGCTTCTTCGACGGCGTACTGGACCAGAGGCTTGCTCACCACCGGCAGCATTTCCTTGGGCATGGCCTTGGTTGCAGGCAAAAAGCGCGTACCGTAACCAGCGACCGGGAATAAACATTTCTTGATCATAATAGTGTCCTGAAAACTTCAGAATTTGGCGATTTAAAGGGGCTTTCGGCGTGTGACGATGAGCCTCTGCGCCCAAGACAGCACGGACGAGCACCTGCTACTTTTCTATAGTCTAACGGTCGGCATGAAAAACGCAAAAGCGCAAAAGCGCAAAAGCGCAAAAGCGCAGCAAAATTGGGTCAATGCTGGTTACTGCGGCCAATGGCATAGTAAACGAAGCCGTGCTGGCTCAAAACATCCGGCTCATACTGATTACGACCGTCAAACAGGACCGGGTTTTTCATCAAATCTTTCATTGCATCAAAGTCGGGCTGGCGAAAGCGCTTCCACTCTGTCACGAGTACCAGCGCGTCCGCATCCTTTAATACGTCATACTGATATTTGTTAAAGCTCAATTGACCGCTCTCAAACCAGCTGGCGTCAAACTCAGCGCGCGCTGTCTCGAAAGCAACCGGGTCATAGGCTTCCACCCTGGCGCCGGCTTGCAGCAGGGCGTTGATCAGCACGATGGACGAAGCTTCCCGCATATCGTCGGTTCCGGGCTTGAATGCCAGGCCCCAAATGCCAAATTTTCGTCCGGCGACACCAGCACCGAAATGATGCTCAATTTTTTCAAAAAGAATGCGCTTTTGCTGGCGATTTCGCGCTTCCACCGAAACCAGTACAGCGGGTTCCAGCTGATGTTGCCGCGCCATATGTATTACCGCACTGACGTCCTTGGGAAAGCACGAACCGCCATAACCACAACCAGGATAGATAAAGGAATAACCTATGCGTTGATCAGATCCAATGCCCTTGCGAACATTCTCGACATCCACTTTCAGATGGTCACAAACCGCAGCGATTTCGTTCATGAAGGATATCTTGGTCGCCAGCATCGCATTGGCCGCGTACTTGGTCATTTCTGCATCGCGCACCCCCATAAACAGAATACGATCATGGTTGCGCAGGAAGGGCGCATACAATTGCTGCATTTTCTCTTCGGCACGGGGGCTGTCGGTACCTATGACCACCCGGTCCGGCCGTATAAAGTCTTCGATCGCAGCGCCCTCTTTCAGAAACTCCGGATTGCTAACCACGTCAAAGGGAACCTCGACGCCGCGCTGGTCGAGCTCTGCCTGAATCGCTGCCTGAACTTTTTCAGCGGTCCCCACGGGAACAGTGGACTTGTCAACCACCACCATGTAGTGATCGATACAGCGACCTATTTCGCCAGCCACAGAAAGCACGAAACTGAGATCGGCAGACCCGTCTGTCCCCGGCGGCGTCCCCACCGCGATAAACACAAATTCCGCCTCTCGCATAGCTGCGGCAAGGTCAGTAGAAAACACCAGAAATCCGGCATCCGCATTCTGCAGCACCATGGCTTCCAAACCGGGCTCATAGATGGGTATCTTGCCCTTGCGCAGCGACTCTATTTTGCCCCGGTCGATATCCACGCAGGTCACATGGTTGCCCATCTCTGCAAAACAGGTTCCTGTTACCAGGCCGACGTATCCGGTACCGACAATTACTATACGCACTTTGCATTCTCCTCCGCTTACCCTTCGCCAAGCACCGAACGGCGCGCGGCAGTATACCAATTGCTGTGGACGAGGCCACCGCTAGCTCTGGCAACATTAACAACATAGCAGTGAATCCCTTGGACAGCGGGCGATCAAAAGGTAAAATCGCCAGGATAAGCTGCTTCGAAACAGTGACCAATACCACTGTACTGATCATACAGACCGCGCGCGATCAAACCCGCCGAATCATTTCCACCCCAAACCGGCCACATCACCCCTGACCAGATGGAGCGTACCAAACATGATACAAAAACAATCCTATACCAAGGACGACTTGATCGACTGTGGCCACGGCAGGTTGTTCGGCCCGGGTAACGCGCAGCTTCCCGTCGACAATATGCTTATGCTGGACCGCATCACCCACATAAGCTCCGAGGGAGGCGAGTTTAACAAGGGTATCCTGGTCGCTGAACTCGATATACACCCGGATTTATGGTTCTTTCCCTGTCACTTTCCGGGAGACCCGGTCATGCCTGGCTGCCTCGGTTTGGACGCCATGTGGCAGCTGGTCGGCTTTTACCTTGGTTGGCGGGGCAATCCTGGCCGCGGGCGAGCTCTGGGTGCTGGAGAAATCAAGTTTACCGGCCAGGTTCTCCCCGAAGCCCGCAAGGTGACCTATACCCTCAACATCAAGCGTGTTATCGAACGCCGCCTGGTCATGGGTATTGCCGACGGCGAGCTCGATTGCGACGGCAAAACCATCTACGAGGCCAAAGACCTTCGAGTGGGGCTGTTCAAGCAGGAGGAAAAACCCGTTTAAGCCGCATGGATTGCGGGACATCCCGGAACCTGGCCGTCGGCCGACAGTTACTCCCTACGAGCCCAACCCCCCGCCGCAATTGCATCTAGAGCAAATGATGCAGGATTACAGTACAATTCCTCCCGGCGTTGGCCATCATAATCAACGGGCTGGTTAGCACTGGTCATTGAATCTACGAGGAAAGCCTTATGAGAAGGGTAGTTGTCACCGGGCTGGGCATAGTGTCCTGTCTCGGCAATAGTGCAGCAAGCGTCGCAGAAGCTCTGCGCAACGGCACCTCCGGCATCAGGCACAACCCGGTTTATGCCGAAATGGGCTTTCGCAGCCAGCTTTGCGGCCGCCCCGATATTGACCTCAAGGATAATATAGATCGTAAAACCCTGCGATTCATGGGTGAAGCTGCTGGCTGGGCTTACATTGCAATGCAACAGGCCATCGACGATGCCGGACTGAGCGACAGGGATGTTTCGAACGAACGCAGTGGCATCATTGCAGGATCAGGCGGCGCCTCGTCTGCCAATGTCGTCGAATCGGCCGACATTCTGCGGCAACGCGGCATCAAGAGAATCGGCCCCTACCGCGTCACCCAAACCATGGGTTCGACCGTGTCGGCGTGTCTCGCCACACCTTTTAAAATCAAGGGCGTCAATTACTCGATTTCCTCTGCCTGTGCGACCAGTGCGCACTGCATTGGCAATGCCGCCGAGCTGATCCAGCTGGGTAAACAGGATATCGTCTTTGCCGGCGGCGGTGAGGAAGAGCACTGGAGCTTGAGCTGCCTGTTCGATGCCATGGGCGCACTTTCCACCAGGTACAATGACACACCCCGGATTGCATCCCGCCCTTATGATGTCGACCGCGATGGCTTCGTGATATCCGGGGGAGCGGGCATGGTGGTACTTGAGGAACTGGAACATGCGAAAGCCAGGGGCGCGCACATCTATGCGGAGGTCACCGGCTATGGTGCAAGCTCCGACGGCTACGATATGGTCGCGCCCAGCGGCGAAGGTGCCGTGCGCTGCATGCGCCAGGCACTGGCAACGGCGGGCGGACCGGTGGACTATATCAATGCTCACGGTACTTCCACTCCGGCAGGAGACATGCAGGAATTGAAAGCGATCAGGGAGACCTTCGCCGGGCAAGCCCTGCCGCTGGTCAGCTCGACCAAGTCTTTGGCGGGACACTCACTGGGAGCTACCGGCGCTCAGGAAGTGATCTTCAGCTTGCTGATGATGAAAGAGGGGTTTGTCGCAGCTTCGGCTAATATTGACACGCTCGACCCCGATGCCGATGGACTCAACATCTGCACGACTCGCCAGGACGATGTCTCGCTGCAGCGCGTAATGTCCAACAGCTTCGGCTTTGGCGGCACCAATGCCACCCTGATATTGGAAAAGCTGGTTTAGCGGGACACGGACCTCAGCCTTGTCCCAGCCCAAATACCATCGCCATTCGCATTTACCAGTGCGTCCAATCCCGCAGGGAGATGACTTGCACCAGATCCCCGCGGCGACAGGTGGCAGCGATCGGCATGACGACCAGGCAGTCTGCGCGACTGATCGATGACAAAATCCCCGAACTCTGGTTATCAAACACCGTTGCGGTTTCCTCACCCGCGTCGTTAAGGCCCAGCTTGCCACGCAGGTACTCCTCACGGGTACCCGCATGAGGCCAATCGAATCCAGCCTTGACCCAACGCGTGCGATACTGCGTAGCGGCAGCACCCTGCATGGCCAGCAGGTAGAGCCGAACCACCAAACCAAAGCTTACAAACGCCGAAGCCGGGTTCCCTGGCAAACCAAAAAAGGGCACTCCAGCCACCCGGCCATACGCCAACGGCTTGCCCGGCTTGATGGCCAGTTTCCAAAGCTTGATCTCCCCAAGGCTCTCAACCGCCGCCTTCACGTGATCCTCTTCTCCTACCGATACGCCGCCAGTGCTTACCAGCACATCGCACCGGGCTGCCGCCTTCTGCAACAATGCAATAGTTGCTGCGCGGGTGTCGGCAACAATCCCGAAATCGTGATAGTCACAGCCGTGGGCCTGCAACAGTCCCCCCAGGGTATAGCGGTTCGAATTGTAAATCTGGCCGGGTTTTAACGGCGAGCCCGGCTCGGCCAGTTCATCGCCGCTGGAAAACATCCCGACCCGCAAGCGTCGCAGCACCGGAACATCACCCACTCCTACCGATGCCAGCACTCCCAGGTCCTGTGGCTGCAAACGGGTGCCACGCCGCAAGACCATGCTGCCGCATGCTATATCCTGGCCACGGGCGCGCACGTTGCTGCCCGCCAGCACCGGGTTATCCAGCTGCAGGCGATTATCGTGCCAGGTCACGTCCTCCTGGATAACAACCGAGTCTGCCCCCTCTGGTAGCGGGGCACCGGTAAAAATTCGGGCTGCGGTCCCGCGCTCGAGGGTTTCACCCATATCACCGGCCGCGATTCGCTGGTGCACCGGCAAAACTACTGGCGCTTCCAGGGTGTCCCGGCTGTTGAGTGCGAAACCGTCCATGGCACTATTATCCCAGGGCGGTACGTCGACCCGGGCGATGATATCTTCCCCTAGAACCCTCCCCAGCGCCTCGACCAGGGGGACACTCTCCTTCGCTCGCAGCGCCTGGGCATCCGCCAAAATCATACCCAGAGCTTCTGGTAGAGGCGTAATATGAACCCTGTGCTCAGGCTGTACCATAGCGTTCGACTCCAGTAGGGACAGGAAGTACCGCGTTCGATAACTCCGGCAATCGGTTGCTAACTCGCTCAATTCCTTGCCGAGTAAAGCGTGTCGCTCCAGCAGCCGGCAACTCAGACGTCGTGCGCCCTGAGCACCCCGACAAAGTTACAGGGACGGTGCAGACTGTTGAGCTGCTCGCGAAGGATACCATTC
>JAHEGP010000132.1 GCA_024645065.1 Cellvibrionales bacterium
TTGATCACCAGGTCGACGCCATGGATATCCAGTCCCCTGGCGGCAAGGTCAGTTGTAACCAGGACACGGGTAGATCCCTGGCGATAGTGGGACAGTATTCGATTGCGCGTCGATTGCGGAATTTCGCCATGCAGTACGGCACTGCGCAGCTGGGAAGCATCGAGACTGCCACCCAGCTGGTCCGCCTGCAGGCGAGTGTTGCAAAATACCAGCGCCTTGCGCCGTTCTTCATTTTGCAGTAGCCATTGCAGCAGGCGCTGTTTGTGCTGGCGATCATCGGCAAGGATGACCTGTTGGCGAATATCGGCATGTTGACCGCGCAGTGGATCTGTCTCAATCAGCTCAGGCTGCCGCAGCAATTGTTGCCCGATACCCCTCAATCCCTTGCGCTCCAGGGTGGCGGACAATAACAGGGTCTGGCGTTGACGCGGGCACTGGTTGGCGATGTTCAGTACATCATCGCCAAAGCCCATATCCAGCATCCGATCGGCCTCATCGATCACCAATACAACCAGCTGCCGAAGTTCGGGCGATCCCTGCCCCAGGTGCTCCAGCAGGCGGCCGGGGGTCGCAACCACGATCTCCGGATTCTTGCGCAGTAATGAGGCCTGGTGTTTGAAGTCGTCTCCGCCGGTCAGGCCGGTGACGCGCAGGGCGGTATCTTTGATCAACTGCCGGCATTGCCCGACCATCTGCTGTGCCAGTTCTCGGGTGGGTACCAGCACCAGCGCCAATGTGCCGCCATCGCGCAATACATCGGGCTCCTGTTCCAGAATGCGCTGCAGGGTTGGCACCAGAAATGCCAGGGTTTTGCCACTGCCGGTGCGAGCGCTGACCAAAAGGTCCTTGCCACTGAGAGCCTGCGGAACAAGGCTGGCCTGGATGGGAGTCAGGTGTTCGAAATTCAGTCCCAGCAGGCTCGCCTGCAGGCGGGGATGAAGCTTGAATTGACTAAATGGCATAGACGGCTTCCCGCTGAGGTCTGGCGCTGCACTGTAGCACTAGCCCCGGGATAGCTCCAGCATCCGGCTTGCAGCAGGTAGCGGATGACGAGTGCTTCACCGCTGTTATAGCGCGAATCGAGGCAGCAGGCCGTGCCAGAATATCATTTGTTTACATTAATGCCGTAGCCAGCATTGGGAATGCTCCGAGCTTACTGTGTATCGAGGGCTGCCATTTGAATGGGCTCGCCAGCAGTCCAAAAACCAGCCAGCCCAGTCTTGAGCTGGTGCTGGCTATTACACAGGCGGGGCTGCCAGTGGTCGGGAAGTAATGCAAGATACTGGCGCTGGGCGAAGCGCCGGTCCACCAGAATGACAATGCCGCGATCGGACTCGCAGCGTATGACCCGACCGGCAGCCTGCAATACCCGGCTGAGGCCCACAAATCGGTAGGCAAAGTCGAAGCCATTGAGCCCGTCATGATCAAAGTCCTGCCGGATCAGCTCCTGCTCGGTATTGAATCCGGGTAGCCCGACACCGATCACAATCGCGCCAATCAGCCTGTCTCCGTGATAGTCGATGCCCTCGCCAAAGATACCGCCCATAATCGCGAACCCCAGAGTTTGCTCTCCGCGCTGAAATTGCTGCAGGAATTGCTCCCGCATCGCATCGCTGGACTGCGGCTGCTGGCAAATCAGGGGTATGTCCGGGTATTTCTCCAAAAATTCCCCGGCAACCAGTTGCAGATATTGATGCGAGGGAAAAAACACCAGGTAGTTGCCCGGCCGGGATCGATACACCTGCTTTACCAGCTCGGCAATGGGGCCTATGGATTGCGCACGGTGCTGGTAGCGGGTATCAATGCCGTGGTAAACAAAACTGCCCAGATGATTGCCGGGGAAGGGCGAGGGCAGGGTCAGGCTTCGGCATTTCGATCCCATCCCAAGCGCCTTTTGGTAAAAATCGGCAGGGCGCAGCGTAGCCGAAAATACCACCACCGCAGCAAAGTGCTGGTAGGACTGCTGCAGGTAGCCACCGGCATTCAGGCAGGCAAGCTTGCTTGTCAGTTGGCGAAATGAACCCCCTTTTTCGCGCCGGGTAATGCAGCGATGGTGGGAGCCAAAAAGCCCTGCAATATGGCGATAGCGATACAGGGCTCGCAGCCAATCCGCCAGTTCCGGCAGTGGCCTGGTGGCATTGGCCGCATCCCGTGCCAGAGTGTCGAACAAACGATCGATCGCTCGACAAATAGCTGCCGGTGGGCTGTCACTGACCTGCTCCTGGACATCCTGGACATCCTGGTCGCCCTGGCTGCGATCCAGCGCGCGACTTACGGCGGCGAGCTTGCGGCCCAGGGCGGGCCTCGATGTCTTGCAGCCGGCAGCTGCAAGCCGGGCATCGCTGCGCGATAACTGTGCAGAGTGCATTTGACGCGCCCGCTCTACCAGGTTGTGCGCTTCATCGACGATCAGGGCAATTCTTTCGTCGGCCTCGGCAAAATAACCAAGGCTCACGAGGGGGTCGAACACGTAGTTGTAATCGCAGATGACCAGGGTGGACCAGGGGAGCATTTGCAGCGCCAGCTCGAATGGGCACAGCTGGTATTGGTCTGCCACTGCTGCAATCGCCCTGCTGTTCATGATGCCGGACTCGATCAGCTGCCGTCGTGCCCCTGGCAAGCGGTCAAAAAAGCCGATGGTTCTGGGGCACGGGTCCTTCGGGTCGAGCTGACAATCGCCATTCTGGCAAGGGCAGGCCATGGCTTTGGCCTGCAGCACCAGGGTTGGCAATTGCAGGCCGGCGTCTCGCATCAACTCTACGGTATCCCAGGCAACCTGGCGCCCGGAATTTTTGGCGGTGAGATACACGATTTTGTCGATGTGATCGTGTCCCAGCGCCTTGATTGCGGGAAACAGTGCGCTGACGGTCTTGCCAATGCCGGTGGGTGCTTCGCACAGCAGCTCACTGCCATCACGCAGGCAACGAAATACGGCAGCAGCCATGGCGCGCTGGCCGCTCCTGAAATCGCCAAAGGGAAAACGCAGCGCCTGGGCGGATTGGCGATTAGCGAGCTCTAATTCAGTGATGATCTGCTGCCAGTGCAAATACCTGTCCAGGGCAGCATTACAAAATTCCTCCAGTGTCTTGCAATCGAATTCGATAGACTGCTGGTGGCTGTGCTGGTTGAGCAGGTCGTACCAGATCATGCTTAACCGGATGCGCTGTGCCGGAAACATTCGCAAATAACAAAACCCATAGACCTTCAACTGCGACCAATGCCGCTCAGTTTGTGAGGATGGCAAGCATGCCGGATCGCCATAGCAGGTCTTGATTTCAGCGATGACCGCTACTTCGCTGTCTGACTTTAACAGATCAACTCTGCCGCGAAGATCTACTTCGTAACCCGCTCGCAGCAGCGTGGTACCGACTTCGATTTCTGGCTGGTATTCGCCGGCTAGCTGCTTTTGCAGAGCCTGGTGGGCACGGATGCCTTCGCTTGCGCTTGGCCCGGGCGACGGCCCCGACGCGAGGTCGCCGCTGCGACAGGCGAAGTCAACCAGCTTCCCGACGCCGATCCGCAGGGGACTGTTCACGCCGCCAGCCAGTCCACGTGCAGGACGCGGTGGGGAATCGATTGCGTGGCAAAAAACGCCAGCCACCGCCGCTGGTTTTTTTGCAGGCGATCCCCCGGGCCTTTCACTTCAATCCACTCGTAGCCACCTTCGCTGGGAAAATGGACCAGGTCTGGCATGCCGCTGCGGTGCTGTTTCAGGTCACTTAGCAGGCGTCGCAGCATCACCTGCCAATGATCGAGGGGAATCCGCTCCAGCGCCTGGCGTAGCAATGTCTCGCTTAAACCTGACCAGTTCACCAGCGGGTTGCTGATACCGTATTTGCTTTCGAAACGCGCCAATACGATCTTTGCCATGGCGCCGGGATTCGTGGTCTCGCTCAGGCGTCGCTGTAGTAATTGACCGCGACGGCTGATAAAACCGGGATCGTAAAAATCGCTCGGGGCTGCTTGGAACGGGTTAAAAAAGGCGCCGCGAACCGGGGCAAAGACAATGTCCCAGATCAACAGGCCCAGCATACCGTTCAGCAGACTGTTCTCGACATAGTGGCAGTCGCCATCGGCGGCGAGATGGTGAGCGCTGGCCAGTTCTACCCTGATCCCTGCGGCCTTGAGTTCCAGGCGTTGCAGCGGCGGCTGGTAGCGCTGCGGTGACGGCCAGTCAATACCTTTTTTCCTGGCCTGGCGATAGCCGAATTCGGCGGCGAAATGGCGCTCCGCCTCGTTTGCGGGTGCAGCTATCATCGCCTTGCACAATTGCAGTGATCCTGCCAGGTCCCCCCGCGCGGCCAGAATCCTCGCGCAGCGCTCCCGTGCCGGCGGCTGCTGCAACTGGCGATAGATGTCCAGTGCCTGCTGGGCAGCACCAAGGCGCTCCAGTTGACGTGCCAGGGTATTGCCCAGGCGTTGCAGGCGGCGGTTCAGAACAGGATCGTCCGCTTGCATTGGAGGCAGCTCCTGCCACAGCGTCAGGATAGTCGCGGTATCGCTTT
This sequence comes from Cellvibrionales bacterium, assembly GCA_024645065.1. Taxonomy (GTDB): domain Bacteria; phylum Pseudomonadota; class Gammaproteobacteria; order Pseudomonadales; family JAHEGP01; genus JAHEGP01. Next base: position 4,506 of record JAHEGP010000132.1, read on the forward strand.
GCAGCACCGCGTCGAGTTGTTCGACGCTGCGGTAGTATTGCAGGTGCTGGTCGATCTGTGCTCGCTGGTAAAACAGCAACTGCCGTTGCTCCAGCGGGTAATTTTCGTAACGAAAAAGACCCAGATCCCGCAGTACGAAATCGGTCAGGTCCTGGCGTAGATTGCCGAAAAAGCAGAGCTTGAAGGTAGTGAAAAGGTCGCTGTCGAGCACCCGGTAAACCACTTCTCCTGACAGCAGCCTGGAAATGATCGTCGGGTGCCCCCGGGGATCGCTGTCGAGCCCTTGCAGCAGAACCCCGCGCCCCGGGGAGGGAGACAGCTCCAGCCGATGGCAAATATCTGCCTTGGTCAAAAGGGCACATGCCTGCTCCAGACCAAGCTTTGGGTTGCGTTCAAGTAGTTGATTGCATGCCAGGATGTCAGCGGCAGCGGGGACGTTGCCAATTTCCGGGTAGGTCAGCTTGCGCTGCAAAAAGTACTCGCCCCGGCGCGAGAGTAGCCGCACATACAGCATTTGTGCCTCCCGGGGCATGCCTGTGAGGCGGCGATGGAACCCTTGTTCCCGGGCATTGAGCAGCGGCCAGTAGCGTTCGGCGACAAAATCGAGCAACTGTCGAAAGTTGTCCAGGTAATAGTCAGCGGGCAGTTGGTGGGGCATGCAATGCAGATTTTAGACAGGTGAAGGGCTGTACAAATATACATCTATTGCCGGAAAATGCAATCGAACTTCAGCCGCTGGAAAAAGGGCTGGCGCTTTGCTGTGGCGCGACCCGGATATTGATTGCAGGCCGCGGTTGCCGCCCATGGCTGGTCGCGCAAGCCCGGCCGGTCAACCGGTGGGTGCGCGGGTATTCGCGACCAGCCCATTCACCGGGCCTGCGACCAGCGCTGGCTACTCGGCTGCCGGATAAACGGCTAGACCACTATTTTCAGCGAGTTGATGATACTCTGCTCGCTAGTGTTGAACAGGCGGCAGGATATCATCTCGATGTAGCGCGTGACGCCCGCCTCAGCCTTGGCCTTGGTGGGATAGGGGCCCTCAATGGTCTGCTCGCGGGTGGCAAAATGCCACTGGCCGTTGGTTTGGAAGTAGCGATCAGAGCGAAAGTAATGCTGCTTGAGGTCTCCTGCACGCACCTGCATGGATTGTCTCCTTTTTGTTGTCGGTGAGCGGATTAAGCCGGGGCCACGTCTGCTGTGCGATAGCTCCAGTGTTCTGCCTGGCCGGTGTAAGGTGGCCTGGCGTGAAGGACATGCAAGTGTTACGCCAAAAAATAAATAGCTAATAAATACAGTGCGTTATGGTTTTTCAACGACAATCAGGGTAACGATTTTGGGCAAAGTGATAAATTTTTCGACACCAACCCATCACTGCCTGTGCCCCGGCGGGGCTTCCCGGAGACGCCCATGAGCGAGCCGCGATTCCTGCAGGCGGAACTCAGCCTGGTGCTGGTAACCATCATCGCCGCAATTGGCTGGGTGTTGTCGAAGTATGCGCTCCAGGAATTTGCCCCCTTTACTTTTATTTCCCTGCGGTTTTTGCTGGCTGGCCTGGTGCTATTGGCCCTGGCCTGGCCCCAACTGGCGGTCGTATCGTGGCAGCAAGTCGTGCGCAGTATCGCGACCGGCGCGGTAATGGGGTGCTCTATGCTGATCTGGGTGCTGGCCCTGCAGCGCACGGAATATGTCGGGGTCGGCGCCTTCATCATCAGTCTCAACGTGGTGGCGGTGCCACTGATTGGTCGCCTGCTGTTTCGCCAGGGTATCAGCCCCCGGCTGATGCTGGCCTTGCTGCCGGCATTAATGGGACTGGCGATGATTTCGCTGGACGATGGCTTCGGCCTGGCACCGGCCCAGTGGTTGTTTGTGGCCGCCATGCTCGGCTTCGCCGTGCATCTAAACCTTAGCAGCACCTTCGTGCGCAACGTGCCTTCGCTGCTATTGTCAGCGCTGCAGTTGCTGACCACCGGTGTTATCGCCGGGGTGGCCGCGCTGCTTTCGGAGCAGTGGCAAGCGGGAATTACCGCGAGTGGCTGGTGGATACTGGTTTGCTCGGCCCTGTTTGCAACCAGCCTGCGCTTCGCGATCCAGTTCAAGGTTATGCAGAAAATCAGTGCCAGTCACGCCAGCATGATATTTCTTTTCGAGCCGGTGTGGACCGCGACTCTGTCAGCATGGGTGCTGGGTGAGCGGATGTCGACGGCGCAACTGGTCGGCTGTGGGCTGATCCTGGCTGCACTGCTGATCTACCGCTTGCAGGCAATCAGGAGCCTGTGGCTTTACTTTCGTCACTAGCCGGGGTCGTGCAGAGATGGCTGCTCGCGAGCGCCGGGGTAGCCATAGCTGCGTTGGAGTAAGCACCCGCCTCAGCTCGGCGAGATCAAGGGAGCTCCAGGCAACGCCGCATGAAGACAGCCTGTTGCCGGCCCTGAAGCCGACGCTATGCCTCCATCCAGGCCTGTAAAGGGAATCTATCGCTGTGCTGGTGCACCATTCGGGCTGTCGCAGTCCTAGCGAATCGTTATCGTGTCCAGTAAATGCAGGCGTTCAGCAGGTGGCTTATCGGCTTGGTCCTGCTCCTCGGGGGCGGGGTCGACATAGTAAACCTGGTAGTTGCCACGCCTTGCGCGCCGCAGTTGCGCTGGTCCACATTCCGCGGAGGGCGCCCGGCTACCCTGCATTGCGGTGTAGACCTGCAAATAGATCGTCTGCTCCTCGATACGGGCGACGCTCTTCGACCAGGCCAGGCTGGCGTGAATGACGCTCGGGGTGACGGTAATGGTCTTGATGCCCGATACGTTGCATTCTACCGGTAGCCACCAATCACCGTTCTTGCGCTCTACCGGCGCAATCGCAATGCCGCCGCGATGCTGTAAAAAGGCATAGCTCCTGGCCTGCTCGAAGGGCGGCTCAGCCACTGTCAGTTGAGCCTGGATAATGGCCAACGCCGCAACTAGCGCCCTGATTCTCCAACACATGATTTGGCGGCCCTCTCGCTTCAACTCAGTTTACAGACCCAGTATAAGGAACATGTATTACATTTTCGACAGGTACGCGGTGCCGCCCAATTGTACGACAGCCTCTTCGATCTGTTGCGCGCGCTGCTGTACGTAGGTGGAGGGGCGCGCTGCCGAAAAACGCCTGGGGTTGGGCAGTACCGCCGCCAGGGTGGCCGCCTGACGCGGTGATAACTGACTGGCGGGACGATTGAACAGGGAGCGGCTGGCTGCGCCCGCGCCGTAGACGCCGGGTGCAAACTCTGCGATGTTGAGGTAGGTGTGCAAGATGCGCTGCTTGGGCCAGAGTAACTCCAGCCAAACGGTCAGCCAGGCTTCCAGGCCTTTGCGCAGATAGCTTTTACCGGGCCACAGGAAAAGGTTTTTTGCCAGTTGCTGGGTGAGGGTGCTGGCGCCTCGGGAGGGGCTGCCGTCCTTTGCCAGGACATTGCGAATCTGGTCGATATCAAAGCCGTGGTGGAAGGGAAATTTCTGGTCCTCGGACGCAATAACCGCTATTGCCAGCTGCGCTGAGATCTGATCCGGGGCCAGCCACTGGTATTGTACCGGGCGCTGGCGCGTCAGTTGGTCCTGCAGCATGAAGGCCGTGGTCGGCGGGTTGAGCCAGCGCCATGGCAATATCAGCAGCACCGTGATGGCCACTAGCGCCAGTAACAGTCGGATGGTGGTCCTCAGCAACCAACCCGGCATTCCAATATCCCCGCTACGGTATCGATGAACGGGAGTGTGCTGCTGGCTGGCGCGGCAGTTTTATTGCTCATGGCATAAACATATCTTTGGCAAGCTTCAGGCCCTTGAGCCCACCGGTACTGACGGCGGTCAGCAGGCCTCCCACCATGGCGCCCAGCACACCGCAGGTCATGACGTCCTGGCCGGTGAGGTAGAGCCCGGGAATGGCGGTTTTGGGCTTGAG
>JAHEGP010000347.1 GCA_024645065.1 Cellvibrionales bacterium
GCAAGTTCCTTTACCATATCGAGCCAGTCGCAGCCGGCCGTGGGAAATCCGTGGACCATCAGCAGTACCGGGCCGGAGCCCTTTTGCTGGAAAAAGATCCGGCTGTTGCCCCAATCGAAATGGTTTCCGGTTCTGTACCAGGCGTCGATATCGCGCTTCAGGTTGTGATAATTGGCCATTCGGGCCGCCTCCTTTAATACTTGGTAGTGAGCCTGTTCACCGTTTACGGACACTGCTCCGGCCGCGTAACGGTATTGCCTCAATCTCAGTGAGATTCTGGATCAATTCCCACCAGAATTTCGTAACAATCATCACAATGCGTTGCCTTTTTTGCAGGAAGCCTCGAAATCCGCGGGGAGAAACACCCGGGCTCCAAGCCACTTGATAAAGACTTTGGATGAACCTGGCCTACAATCGGGCAATCTCGAGGGGAAACGGGTTGCAACATGCAGCAGATAGATTCCTTGCAAAGCTGGATCGGGCAGCTCGCTCCCGCGATCGGCGAGAGAGTGATACAACGAATGCGAGTATGCTGCCCATGATGGATCGCCTGGCGCGGATGCCCGGCGGTACTGGTGAGGGCATCAGTCGCGAGTCGGAGCGTATTTGCCCCCGCTGTCCAGGGTCCTCATGTGTAGACAAGGGCCGCTACACCCATAGCAACCAGGGTTGCCAGCACCGGGATAATGACCGTGATTATCCCGACGTCGCGATAGGCTTCTTTATGGGTCATACCGGTAATGGTCAACATGGCTATCACCGAGCCGCAGTGGGGCAGGGAATCGAATCCGCCACTGGCCATGGTGGCGATACGATGCAATACCCCGGGCTGTATCCCCATCTCCAGATAGGCCGGCGCCATGGTCTGCATAAAGATCTGCAAACCCCCGGATGCGGAGCCGGTAATGGCCGACACCAGGCTGACGGACGCAAACAGGGACAGCAGTGGCGGCAGCGCGGAATCGAGCATCAACTGGGTGAAGTGTCCGAAACCCGCCGTATGCGTCACCACGCCGCCAAAACCGATGACAGCAGCGGTATTGATCAGGGGAAAGATCGCGTCGTTGACGCCCTGCCCCATCACAATAAGGGCATCATTCCGTACCAGTGGAAACAGGAAAACAGCCAGCAGCGTTCCCAGCAGCAGGGCAATACTCGGCCAGACTATGGGCTGGCTAATGGCAAAGCGCAGCAGTTCGAATAGCCAGCCGTCAGAAGCCAGCACCGCATCGTCCGCCAGCAGGGTGATCACGCGGGGCAGGATGATAGTCAGGAGCACCATCAGCAGCGGCAGCATGGCGAGTTGCCAGCGTGGTTGCTCCTCATCGCCACCTTGATTGGACAAGCGATCCCTGGGTCCGGGAATAAAATGCTCGCCATTTCTCAGTGCCAGGACACGCTGGCGCTCCAGGTACCACATACCGCCGGAGAACATCACGATGGCGCCCACCATACCAAGCCAGCCCCCGGCGAAAAGATCCGTATCCAGTGCCACAGCAGAGATGACGTTCTGGACAGAGGGCGTTCCCGGCAAGGCCGACAGCGTGAAAGTGCCGGCGCCCAACGCCAATGCTGCACACAGCAGGCGTTTGGGAATATCCGCCTCCTGCAGCAGGCGAAGCCCGAGGGGATACATGGCGAATATCACCACGAACACAACCACCCCGCCGTAGGTCAACAAGGCGCAGGACAGAGTGGCGATCCACAGCGCCCGGTGGGCTCCCAGTCGCCTGACCAGCGCCAGCGCGATACTTGCGGCGGCCTGGCTGTCGCCCATGACACGGCCGAACATAGCCCCGGCAATAAACAGCAGGAAAAATTTTCCGGCAAAGGTAAATGCCCCCAGGGGACCAAACGAATAGAATTCAGTAATACCTTCGGCAATCGGCAGGTCGTTGGTCACAATAACGATCAGCGAGCACAATACCGCGGCGAAAACGATTTCCACGCCGCGCAGCGCGAGCCAGATAAGCAGTACAACGCTGCCTAACAGGCCTATGTATTCCATCAGTATTAACCCCACAAAAAACTGAGCCGGCTATCTGGCAACGAACGTTGCCAACCATTGCCGCCAAATCTAGCGGCTATGCCCCGGCTTGAATGTCACAAATATCACGTTTAAATGACAGAGCAGCGCAAAGCACAGCGAGGATCGCTGGTTTTACCCGGAAACAGTGAACACCTTACTTAAGAGCCATAACTGGCTTGTAGAGGTGCACTATGGAGAGGAGAACCCGGCGCAAATATTCGCCTGAATTCAAACGAGAGGCCGTTCAGCTGGCCACCCACCCCGGCCAGACAAAAGATAACCTTCCAGCATTACCTGCGTCTCGTCCCAGAGTCTGTCCGCCAGTTGTTGATCGAACATATGGTTGGGAGTGTTGACGACCACCGGGTTGCAGTCTTCGAAGTAGGCGCCGCTGACACCGGCCAGCAGGGGGCTGGTCGCCACGTAGACCTGGGTGGCGGCGCCTTCGGCGGGAGATTTCTTCACCAGGTCGGCGACACTGTTGTAGAGAAAGCCGATAACTCCGCTGGCATTGCGACCAATGTTGGTTTTCACGAAACCCGGGTGGACGGCATTTGAGGTTGTGTCCGTACCCTCGAGCATCTGCGCCAGTTTGAGGGAAAA
>JAHEGP010000133.1 GCA_024645065.1 Cellvibrionales bacterium
TTCAGATCCGCTGAAGATTGCAAGTGTTTGCCGTAATAGTCTTTGACCGTGTCGTGCATCGAAGGTGCTCCTGTTGTTCAACCTGGATTCCGCAGTTGACCGCTTCGATAATCAATAAGACTTTGATATGAAAGCGAAAAAATGCCCACTTCTGCGCACCCTTTGGGTGAACTGCGAGACCCTGCCCGGTTTCTCGAAAAATCCCAAAGCGGCAGGGCGTCGTTATCACTCTTGGCAAGGACTTAGGCCATTGCCGGCGAGCGATGCCTTGCCTGTGGTACGGCATTCCGCCACTCCGGGATTTCCCGATAATTCCGAGCCCAACTGCGGATTCTAGGTTCAAGTGCGGTGCCGGGCTCGCAAGGCGTCAATGGCCCGTTGTCGAATACCCGGCATCTGCCGGCGGTCAGGCATCGATATCCTGGCCCAGCGCCGCATGCACCAGGCCGCCATCCACGGTAATCGTATCACCCACGACATAGTCCCCTGCCCGGCTTGCCAGGAATATCGCTGCGCCGGCAAGATCCTCGGCATTGCCAATTCGTCCCAGCGGGATCTTGCTTCCAACCTCGTCCGGGGCGTCGCGCGCGGCGCGGTTCATATCGGACGCGAAGGCACCGGGTGCGATCGACGTGACGATAATGTTGTCTTTGACCAGCCGCGCCGCCAAACGTTTGGTGAGGTATATCAGGCCCGACTTCGAGGCATGGTAACTGTAGGTTTCCCAGGGATTGAGGCGCTGCCCGTCCACCGAGGTGATATTGATGACCTTGGCGGGGTGGCCGCTGGCGGCACCGGCCTTTAGCTCGCCGTGAAGCGCCTGGACCAGGAAAAAGGGTGACTTGAGATTGAGGTCCATAACCTTGTCCCAACCTTTTTCCGGAAAATGCTCGAAGGGTTCACCCCAGGCCGCTCCCGCATTGTTGACCAGGATATCCAGCTTTTTTTCCCGCTCGCGAAAAGCCTGGGCCAGCGCTTGTACGCCGGCAACGGTCGCTACGTCCTGGGGCAAGGAATGACAGTTTGGGCCCAATTCCTGCGCGCTCGACTCGCAGTCGGCGGCCTTGCGGGAGCTGATGTAAACCCTTGCTCCCTGGGCGATGTAGGCTTCTGCGATGACCTTGCCAAGGTTGCGCGAGCCGCCGGTGACAAGTGCAACCCGTCCCTCCAGTGAAAACAGTTTGCTGGTATCCAATGATTTTCTCCACGTCATTCTTTTAGGTACAGGTTACTTTTCGCGCTAACGATTATTTCCTGGTGCGGAAGTATCGATAATCGCATTGGCTTTTGAGGCCATTGCCCCGGCAGCCTGCAGGTGCCCGGCATGAAAGCGAATATGTTCCTCGATAAACGACGCGATAAAGAAATAGCTATGGTCGTAACCCGCTTGCATGCGGATATCGATCGCGTAGCCCGTTTCCCGGCAGGCCCGGGCCAGCAATTCGGTTTTCAATTGCTCATCGAGAAAGCCGTCGGCGTCGCCCTGGTCGACGCGCATGGGCAGCTGCACGGGATTAGCTCGCAGCAACTCGGTGGTGTCGTATTCCCGCCACTGGCTCTGGTCATTGCCCAGGTAATGGCCGAACGCCTTTTTTCCCCAGGGGCACTGCATGGGAGCGCAAACAGGCGAGAACGCGGAGACTGAGCGATACCGCCGCGGGTTTTTCAGGGCAATGGTCAGGGCGCCGTGTCCGCCCATGGAGTGACCGGATAGCGACGACCTCGCGGTATCGAGGGGAAAACCCTTTGCCAGCACCCTGGGCAGCTCGGATACGATGTAGTCATACATGCGGTAGTGACGGCTCCAGGGTGACTGGCCGGCATTGAGGTAAAAACCGGCGCCCAGGCCGAAGTCCCAGGCGCCCTCTGGATCGTCTGCAACGTCCGGACCCCGGGGGCTGGTGTCGGGGCAAACAATAGCAATACCGTAGTGTGCGGCCGAACGTTGCGCGCCCGCCTTGTTGACAAAGTTTTCGTCGCTGCAGGTGAGCCCGGACAGCCAGTACAGCACCGGCACCGAATGCAACTCCGCCTGCGGTGGCAGGTAGACTGAAAAAGTCATGCTGCAGTTCAGGGTGGGTGACGGGTGACTGTAACGCAGCTGCTGGCCGCCAAAGCATTTGTTGGCGCTGATTTGACTCAATGCGTCGCGGTCGTCGGCGTGGCTCATCAATACAGCACCACAGAGCGTATGCTCTGCCCGGCATGCATCAGGTCGAAGGCTTTGTTGATGTCCTCCAGGGGCATGGTATGGGTTATCAGCTCATCAATTTTGATCTTGCCTTCCATATACCAGTCGACGATGCGTGGCACGTCGGTGCGGCCCCGGGCGCCGCCAAAGGCCGTGCCCCGCCAGGAACGACCGGTGACGAGTTGAAACGGTCGGGTAGCAATCTCCTTCCCGGCACCGGCCACCCCGACAATACAGCTCTGGCCCCAGCCCTTATGGCAGCACTCAAGAGCCTGGCGCATTACCTCGACATTGCCGATGCATTCGAAACTGTAATCCACCCCTCCCCCGGTCAACTGGATGATGTGATCGACCAGATTCTCGACTTCCCGGGGATTGATGAAATCGGTCATGCCAAACTGCCGCGCCAGTTCCACCCGGGCCGGATTGATATCGATACCAATGATACGAGTGGCGCCAACCATGCGCGCGCCCTGGATGACGTTGAGCCCGATTCCACCCAGTCCGAAAACCGCTACCGTCGAGCCGGGCTCGACTTTCATGGTGAAGGCAACAGCACCGATACCGGTGGTAACCCCGCAACCGATGTAGCACACCTTGTCGAAGGGTGCATCCTCGCGGATTTTCGCCACGGCGATTTCGGGCAGTACGGTAAAATTGGAGAAGGTCGAGCAGCCCATGTAGTGCAGCAGGGGTTTGCCATCCAGCGAAAACCGGCTGCTCCCGTCAGGCATCATGCCCTGCCCCTGGGAGTTGCGGATCGCCTGACATAAATTGGTTTTGGGGTTGAGGCAAAAGTCGCATTCGCGGCATTCAGGGGTGTACAGCGGAATCACGTGGTCACCGGGTTGCACGCTTTTTACGCCGGCCCCGATCTCGCGCACAATACCCGCTCCCTCGTGCCCGAGAATGGCGGGGAAAGCTCCCTCGGGATCATCTCCCGACAGGGTAAAGGCATCGGTGTGGCATACCCCCGTTGCCATGATCTCGACCAGAACCTCGCCTGCCCTGGGACCCTCCAATTGGACGTCTGCTATTGCCAGTGGCTTGCCGGCTTCAAAAGCGACCGCTGCGCGTGTTAGCATCTGGACTTCTCCTGTATGCTGGAGACCGGACTCGATCAGCCGGCCATTAATGTTTTTTGCGCCGGGCAAGTTAGCATGGGTGCCCCCGCAGATAAAGACGGCGCCCGGAATTTCAGGGATCCAGCTCGACCGGATTCGACAAATGAAAGCACTATTGGCTTGACTTAAACAGGTTGCGGGAATATTTTCCCACATATGGAACTGCAGCCTCAATCAACCATCCTTGCCGCCGTCGCCAGGTTGCTCAAGCCACTGGTTCGCTTGCTGCTGCGCCATGGTATTCCCTTTCAGGCCGTGTCTGAAGTACTAAAGCAAACCTATGTGACGGTGGCAGACGAGAAATTTCGTTTGCCCGGGAAAAAGCAGACGAATTCCAGAATTGCCGTCATCACTGGCCTGCATCGCAAGGATGTGCTGCGAATCAAACGTCTCACTCCGCTTAATACGGCCGCCCTTGACGCCAGCTACAACCGCGCGTCCCGGGTTATCAGTGGTTGGTTGAGAGATGCGGCGTACTGTGATGACAGCGGTCAGCCAGCGGCCCTTCCGCTCGAGGGAAAGGCCGCCAGCTTCAGTGGTTTGGTCTCGCAATACAGTGGTGATATGCCCGTCAGGGCAGTACTGGACGAGCTCATTCGGGTGGGAGCTGTTGAAAAGACGGCGAATACTATTCGGCTGTTGGTGCCGGCATATGTGCCCGCGACGGGCAGCGAAGCAAAGCTGGCCATTCTCGGCAGCGATGTATCGGATTTGATCGATACCATCGACTACAACCTGGATGAGGGAATACCCGACTCTCGTTTTCAATTGAAAGTCTCGTACGACAACCTGTCAGGGGATGCGGTGCGCGAGTTCAAGCGTCTGTCTGACCGAAAATCTCTGCAACTACTTAAACAGTTTGACGCCTGGCTGGCGCAGCACGACCGCGATCAACATCCCGAACTGGAGGGTGACGGTCGCTATCGAGCAGGCGTGGGCATATACTTTTTTGAAGAGTGTCTGCAGGACCGGCACGAGGAGGGATTGTGAAGAGCCACACTTTTTTGGCGAGCTCCTTTACGGGGATCCTTTTGCTTTGCAGCCTGTTTCTGGTGGCCTGCTCTGGCGGGGGTGGAGGGTCCGACGATGGCGACCTGAGCGGCGGCATCGTCGATGGGGGTATCGGTGGCACGGGCTTGGGTACCATCACCCGCTTCTCCAGCATTGTGGTAAACGATACCCGTGTGTTTGACCTGACGCCCGAGACTAATATCAGCATCGATGGTGAGAGCGTGCAGGCCGACGACCTCGCCGTGGGTATGGTTGTCAACTACGATGTGGCTGACGATGTGAGTGCGACCTTCGATTCAGGCACGGCGGTCAATGTTGCCGCCTTTCACCAGGTCGTTGGCCCGATAACCACCGGCAATCCCCTGAGCGTTCTTGGCCAGACCGTCGTTGTGGATGGCGGCACGGTGCTGTCTGATATCCCCGGTGGAGTTACCGGAAACCTGGTCATTGGGAGTATCGTCGAGGTGGCTGGTTACCGGGATGTCGATGGTATTATTCGCGCCTCTCGCCTGGCTTACAAGCCCTCGGGCCTGCCGGTATGGGTTATCAATGGACGCGCGACGGAGGTGGTGCCGAACCAGGGGTTCAGGGTTGGTGCTCAACAAATCGTCCTCAACGGCATTGTTCCGGAAGATTGTAGCGGAGGCCTGGTCGATGGGGCACTGGTGGAAGTGAAAGCGCCCCCGGTCCCCGACTTCAACAGCGGCGATTTTCTCGCGGTTAATCGTGTTGAATGTCAACTGGAGGGTTTGCAGGTTCCCGATAATCCGGCCACCAGTTTAATCAAGGCGGAAATCGAAGGTTTCGTGACCCAGGTGGTGCTGCCCGGGGAGTTTGTGGTCGATGGCCAGACTGTAATCACCGATTCCGCCACGGAGTTCGAGGGCGGGACCGCCGCCGATATCGTGTTGGGAGCCAAGCTGGAGGTCGAGGGTGATTTCGATACCCTAAACGGTATATTGCGCGCCCGCGAAATCGAGATCGAAGAGTCGCGAGTCAATATAGTGGCGCCCGTGCTCACCGCCGATATCGATATTGGCAAGTCAATGGATATTATGGGAATTACGGTGTTTGCAAATGCCCAGACCGAGGATGAGGATGGGATCATTAGTGAAGGCAATGGCAACATACAGGCAGATGTCGAAGGCTATATTGATATCGCGGGTGATGTCATCGCCACCGACATCAAGGCGGACGGTAGTATCAACAGTGGGTCAGTTGACTTGCGCGGGCCGGCGTCGAATATAGCACCGCCACTGTTCCAGATCCTGGGCCTCACCATAGACACTAACACGGTCAACGAATTGCCGGCAGATTTTTTCCCGAACCTGGTGCCGGGTGCAACGGTAAAAATTGAAGACGCACAATGGGACGGCGATGACACGCTAAGCGGTGGAAAGCTGGAGATCGATGGCTGAGCCAGCACCGGAGGGCGATGCAATGCCACGCTTCAGGAGACTGCTTCCTGATTACGCTGATAACGCCCTGCGTAGATCCGCAGGCAAGTCCCTAATGTAGTGCTTTGCCCAGCGCTGTGTAAGCCCATCGGCCCGGGATTGCCCTGCCATACAAGCGACCACCAGGGCCAGGCATCTGAGAACAAACCGCTTCATTGCGACCCAACACGGGTTTTTACTTCGATGCCCGTTTTTTCCAGAAATGCGGTGGGCAGGATGCCCCCGGCGCATACAATGATGTTGTCGTTCAGGGCGTCTTCTTCACCGGCTGCTGTTTTGAGCCGCACCAGGTCAGGCGTTATACGTAGTGGCACAGAGTTTAATTCGACACGCAATTGGCCGCGTTTACCTGCTGCTTCGACGCGCTCACGATTTTTTACCCCGGCCCTGCTGAACGCTGATCCACGGTAGCTCAGTATCACTTCGGTTCCCTGTTCTTCCGACAGGCTTAGAGCAGCTTCCAGGGCACTGTCACCGCCACCGACCACCATGACTTTTTTCCCGCGATATTGGTGCGATTCGATCAGCCGGTAAACGACCTTACTGTGCTCTTCTCCGGCAACGCCAAGTTTCCTGGGGCTACCTCGCCTGCCTATAGTCAAAAGCACATTGCTGGAATGGTAGGTGCTGTTGGCTGTGATGATTGTGAAACCCGAGCCATCTTTGTCAATGGCGTCGACTCGTTCGCCGGCAGTGATATCCAGGCCGGTTTTTGCAATCGCCTCTGCCCAAAAAGCCATCAGGCATTCCTTGGTGGTGTCGCGGAATTGAAACTCACCGACCAGGGGTAAATAGGCTGGCTGGGTCATCACCAGTTTACCGCGGGGATAATGTGCGATGCTTCCGCCGACGGTGTCCTGCTCCAATACCTTGTATTTCAAGTTGGCGGCTTTTGCCGCCATTGCGGCGCTGATGCCGGCAGGACCGGCACCCACAATAATCAGGTCGAGGCTGCTCGCTTGCCCTCTGCGCCCATTCTTCGCGATTGCGGCAACGGCCTGGCTTCCCTGTTCTATCGCCTTTCGAATCAAGCCCATTCCGCCCAGCTCACCGGCTATGTAAATGCCGGGGACCATGGTTTGGTAATCTTCGCCCACCAGTGGTATGTCGACACCGCGCGTGGCAGCGCCGAATACGAGTTCAATGGCCTGAACAGGGCAAGCCGTTTTACAGGCCCCGTGACCAATGCACGAGGAAGGAGAAATAAGCCGGGCCGTGTGGTTGCTGATGCCCAGCACGTTTTTCTCCGGGCAAGCGCCTACACAGGTGGCGCATCCAACGCAGCGGACGGTATCAATCACGGGATGTAACGAAGCGGGCTCAAGCAGGCCGGGCTCCGCAGCCTGGCGATACACTTTAGGGGCATTTCTCGACTTGTTTTTCTGCTTGATCCAGTACAGAGCGATGAGGCCCACTAATGGAGCAATATATACCGCGCCTATAGTGGCTAGCTGCTGCACAGTATGTGTCCTTTTTGTGAATCGTTTGGTAGCTGGCCCGCTCTATTTTTCAAGCTCTATTGTTCAAGTGTTCAAGTGTTCAAGTGTTCAAGCGCTATTGTTCAAGATTTCGCCAATTTAAAATGGGAAATATGTCCCACCGGCCGCATTATAATGTGAAAGATTGCTGATTGCCAAACGACTTCCAGAATGATAACGACCACATAAGGTGTGTGCCAAACAGGCAGGCAATTGTAAAAGCTGTCATCCGGACCACAAGAAAGACAGCCTCTTCTTGCCTCTGCCCCATGCCATGCCTTCCCGGGACGCCGTCGCATCTCCTGCGCAGGGCAAGGCAATGCCTGTGGTCCAAACAGCCAAGCTTCAGGGTATAAGTCACATATTTGCATTGCCGCCGCCCGGTTTGGGGGCGACGGCGTTCAACCTCGACAGGAGTTTAAGGGACATGATTGTGTTACATGAGCAGTGCTCTGTGGAGCGGCCCGCCACCGAAGTTTTCGCTTACGCGTGTGAGTTCGCCAATTGCGCCCAGTGGGACGCGACTGCGATAAGTTCAGAAAAATCAGGTTCTGAACCGACCGGCGTGGGTACAGAGTACGACGTGGTGTGCGCCATGCCGGTCGGCACGATTTCCCTGCGCTACCGGGTGTTGCAGTGGCAACCTGACGAGCAGGTGGTGCTCGAGGGGGTGTGCCCCCTGTTTACCGTAACCGACACGATCAAGCTGACCGAAAAGGGCCACATGACTGAGCTGGATTACACGGCGGAGTTTGTTTTCAAGCCGGCATTGCGCCCTTTCGAGGCGCTGATCAAGCCGGGCATGGTGCGAATGGGCGCTGCCTCGGTCGGCGGGCTGCAGCGGGCACTGGAGGATCGTTTCGAGGCCCCAACCATCAGCAAATCGGCGTTGTTGGCAGATAAGCTGATACTGCCCGGCGTCGCTCGCTTCAGCAAGTTAGGCTACCTGAGGAGCAAAAAGCAATGGCATCCGGTTTCTGCCAACATGCGGGGCAAGCACGTTGTTCTCACCGGTGCCACTTCAGGCATCGGGCTTGCGGCAGCGAGGGAACTGGCCAATATGGGCGCCGGGCTAACGCTGGTGGCGCGGGATAAGACCCGAGGCGACAGGCTTGTCAAAGAGCTGG
>JAHEGP010000134.1 GCA_024645065.1 Cellvibrionales bacterium
TGGCAATTTCTGGCCACCTTTTGCGGTAGCCATTGCCGGGGGTACCGCGCTGACTACCCTGGTGTCCTTTTATTTCGTGCCTGCAGCGTTCAAGCTGGCGGTGAAGCGGCGGCCGATTCGCAGCAGCTCGGCAGCAGAACCCTTGCCCGAAGCGATGGCGACCGCCTGATATTGGCTCCCTGGCTGGCTGGCCCGCGGGCGCTGCCAGCCAGCAAAGTGAGCATGGCAGCAGCTGCAATCACGGCTGATAGCCGGTGACGGCCTTCGATTCGAGAAATTCCTCCAGCCCGTAAACACCCCATTCCCGACCGTTGCCGGATTGCTTGTAGCCACCAAAAGGCGCGGCCGACTCCAGCGAAGATCCGTTGATATGCACCATCCCGGTGCGCAGGGCGCGCGCCACGCGGCGGGCTTCCTCGAGTTCCCCCTGCACATACCCCGACAGCCCGTACACAGTATCGTTGGCCATGGCAATAGCGTCAGCAACGGTTTGGTAGCCGAGGATAGACAGTACCGGGCCAAAAATTTCTTCCCGCGATATGGTCATATCATGCTCAACATTGGCAAATATGGTGGGCTTTACATAGTAACCGGTCTCGAGTCCTTCGGGTTTCCCCACCCCGCCACAAACCAGGGTGGCGCCCTCATCAATACCCGACTGAATCAGTCCCTGGATTTTGTCGTACTGGGCTGCTGAAACTACCGGCCCCATAAAGACATCGGCTTCGGCTGGATCCCCGACCTTGATGGTGGGTGCGACGGTCCGGGCGATTTGAATCACCTGCGGCATCATTGTCGAGGGCACCAGCATCCGGGTTGGTGCATTGCAGGACTGGCCACTGTTGTCCATGCATTGCATGATGCCGGCGCTGACGGCCTCTTCCAGCCTGGCGCTGGGCAGGATAATGTTGGCCGACTTGCCTCCCAGCTCCTGGGATACCCGTTTGACGGTGTCAGCGGCGCACTTGGCCACCGAAATACCGGCCCGGGTGGAGCCGGTGAACGACATCATATCGACATCGGGGTGTGAGGAGAGCGCAATCCCGACGCCTGCGCCATCGCCATTGATCAGGTTGAATACCCCGGGCGGAACCCCGGCCTCGTGCATAATCTCCGCCCACACAATAGCCGAGAGTGGCGCTACCTCGGAGGGCTTGAGCACCATGGTGCAGCCGCTGGCCAGGGCTGGTGACACTTTGCAGGAGATCTGGTTGGCGGGCCAGTTCCAGGGAGTAATCAAGCCGCAAACCCCGACGGGCTCCTTGAAAACGGTTGCCATGCCCAGGGTTTCCTCAAACTCGAAAGCCCGCAATGCCGCCAGAGTGGCCTCCAGGTGCTGTACCCCGGAGGGGGCCTGGGCCTCCCGTGCCAGGCTCAGTGGCGCGCCCATTTCGATAGAGATGGCCTGGGCCATATCCTCCATGCGCCGCGTGTGAACCTCGATAATTTTTTCCAGCAGAGCGATGCGTTGCTCCCTGGAGGTTTGTGCAAAGCTCGGGAAAGCCGCTTTAGCTGCAGCGACAGCCCTGTCGACATCCCTGGCATCCCCCAGCGCGATGCGCGCGACGGCTCGCTCGGTGGCGGGATTGATCACATCCAGCGCCTGCTGACCCGCCGCATCTACCCATTGTCCATTGATATAGAACTGCTTGTAGCTTTGCATCGTCGAATGACTCCCCATCAGCCCTGCCCAGCGATAAAGCCGTTATTGTGTTCTAGCTCGCGGCCGAAAACCAGCTTCATCAGCGGATTGGTGTCACCCCGATAGGGCGCCCAAGGTGGCCGATCGGTGACTCTCGAACGCGCCCTGGCAACGATGCGGCGCTCTGAACCGGGCATGGCAACCCTGCTCAATACTCCGCTGGCGCCACTGACGGTCGGCCGTTTGGGCGCGGGATTAGCTGAGCGTAAAGCGCTTTTCCGAGCGAGTGTCGACAGCGCCCATGATTGAAAAAGCAAGCCCTGGAATCAGCGCCGCTTAGTCCAGTTCCAACTCGGGGATTGCGACAAATTGCGCGAGGGCCTCGGGGTTTGCCAGCGCATCCTTGTTTTTTACGAGTCGGCCATGCACCACGTTTGCAACCGCCAGCTCGACAATCTTGCCGCTGATGGTGCGGGGTATGTCGTCGACCTGAATGATTTTTGCCGGCACGTGGCGCGATGTCGTGCCTGCCTTGATGGTGCTGGCAATCCGCCGGCGCAAGCCGTCATCAAGCGCCAGGCCCTGGCGCAGCACCACAAACAGTACCAGCCGAACGTCATCCCGCCATTGCTGGCCAATGACAACACTGTCCAGTACCTCGCTGACCTTCTCCACCTGGCGGTAGATTTCGGCGGTGCCAATGCGCACGCCGCCGGGGTTGAGCACAGCGTCAGATCGACCATGGATAACGATGCCGTCGTGTTCCGTGATTTCAGCGTAGTCCCCCTGCGCCCACACAGCGGGGTAGAGCTCGAAGTAGGCCGCGCGAAACTTACTGCCATCGGCGTCATTCCAGAACATGACCGGACAACTTGGAAAGGAGCGCGTACAGACCAGCTCACCCTTGGCGCCCACGATTTCCCGGCCCTCGTCGTCCCAGATTTCGACCGCCATTCCCAGGCCACGGCACTGGATTTCACCGCTGTATACGGGTAGTAGCGGGTTGCCGAGGACGAAGGTTGAAATAATATCGGTGCCGCCGGAAATCGAGGCCAGACAGACATCGGGCTTCCAATCGCGGTAGACATATTCAAAGCTGGCATGGGACAGCGGCGAACCAGTCGAAAGCACCGTGTGCAAGGAATGCAATCGATGGGACTCCCGCGGCCGGTGACCGGCCTTTTCCAGTGCCGCAATATATTTCGCGCCAACCCCGAACACCGTGATCCCCTCCGCGTCGATGGCATCGAGCAAGCACAAGCCGTCGCCAACGAAAGGTGAGCCGTCGTACAATACCAGGGTGCAACCGCTGGCGAGGCCCGATACCAGCCAGTTCCACATCATCCAGCCGCAGGTAGTGAAATAGAAAAACACATCGTCACGGTCAATATCGGTATGCAGACGATGTTCCTTCAGGTGTTGCAATAGTGTACCGCCGGCACCGTGGACTATGCACTTGGGTACACCGGTAGTGCCCGACGAGTACATGATGTAGAGCGGATGATCGAAAGGCAGCTGGGTAAAGGGCAGGGTAGCTGCGCGTGGATCGAGGAAGTCGTCGTATAAGCAGGCGTTATCGATGTCACTGATAACCGGTTCGGTATTTAACAGCGGAACAATAACGACGCTTTCCAGCGACGGTATGCGGCTGGCGATTTGGGCCGTGCGCTGCAGGGAGTCGATGGACTTGCCGTTGTAGTAGTACCCGTCGGTGCTGAACAACATCTTCGGCTCAATCTGGCCGAAGCGATCCATCACACCGTTGATGCCAAAATCCGGTGAGCAGGAAGACCAGATGGCGCCCACACTTGCGGTGGCCAACATCGCCACCACGGTTTGTGCGATATTGGGCATAAACCCCGCTACCCGGTCGCCGCTGCCAATCCCCCGATCGCGCATGCCTGCCGCGAGTTGCTGCACCTGCTGGTGAAGATCGGCGTAGCTCAGCGTGGTTCGCTCACCGTTTTCCAACAACGACACCAGGGCGGTACGCTGATCACGAAAGCGCAGCAGGTTCTCCGCAAAATTCAGGCGCGTGCCGCTAAACCACTCGGCCCCCGGCATCGTGTCATGCTGGAGCACCGTGTCGCAGGGTTGGGAGTGAATGACCTCGAATTGCTGCCAGACCTCAGCCCAGAATGCCTCACGATGCTCGATCGACCAGTGGTGAAGAGCAGCGTAATCGGCAAGTTCAATGCCGTATTTGCTGCTGATGAGGCGCATGAAAGAAGCCATTTGACTGGCCTCGCGGCGCTCTGTAGGGGGCGTCCAGAGTAAGCTGTTCACGCGGCTTCTCCGGCCCTGGCGCGGGCTACTTTCGACTGGCTGCTGCGGTCGAGGCAGGCCGAGACAAAATTGCCGGCGGCGATGATAGCAGGCAGATCGACACCGCAGTCGATACCCAGACCCTGGAGCATATAAACCAGATCTTCGGTGGCTACATTGCCACTCGCGCCCCTCGCATAGGGGCAGCCGCCGAGACCGGCGACCGAGCTGTCAACCACCGCCACGCCAGCCTGCAGCGAGGCGTAGATATTCGCCAGTGCCTGGCCGTAGGTATCGTGGCAATGGACCGCGATTTGGTGCACCGGAACTCGCTCCGTCACTTGTTGCAGCAGCTGGCTGAAGCGTCCTGGAGTACCCGTGCCAATGGTATCGCCGAGGGAAATCTCGTAGCAGCCCGCCTGCAGCAAGCGATCCGCCACGTCGACCACATCGCCGATAGCGACCTCTCCTTGATAGGGGCAGCCGGCGACACAGGACACATAACCCCGGACCGGGATATTGGCGTTGCCGGCGGCGGCGAAAATAGGTTCGAAGCGCCTCAAACCCTCTGCAATCGAGCAATTGGTGTTGTTCTGGCTGAACTGCTCCGAGGCGGCTGTAAACACCGCAACCTCGCCGGCCCCGGCCGCCAGGGCGCGCTCGAAACCCTTGATATTGGGGACCAGTGCCGCATAGGTAACCGTGGGCTTTTTTTCCAGCCGCTTGAACAATTCATCGCTGCCCGCCATTTGTGGCACCCACTTCGGGTTGACGAAACTGCCGGCCTCGATGCAGCGAAGGCCGGCGTCGACCAGCAGGGTTACCAGTTTTAATTTGTCCTCGATTGACAACGGCCTGGATTCGTTTTGCAGGCCGTCACGGGGACCGACCTCGACAATCTTGACACGCTCGGGCAGGGCGCCTGGCTTACTCATCGGCTTCGAACTCCAGTAACTGTGCGCCACCATCGACCAACTCACCGGCCTGGTAAAAAAAGCGGCTGACCACGCCGTCGGCGGGGGCGCGAATCGAGTGCTCCATTTTCATGGCCTCCATGATGACCAACTGCTCCCCCTTGGTGACACGGCTGCCCGCTGCTACCAGCACCGCGACGATGGTGCCGTTCATGGGGGCGACAAGGCTGTTATTGGCGGGTTCCCCGTCGCTTTCACCGAGATCCGGTTGCAATAGTGAAAACTGTATGGCGCAATCCCCGCTGTAGAGACTGTAGCGGCCATCGTGTTCGGCGACGGTGGCCTGCAGGCGGTGTCCCTCGATATCGGCCACCAGATGTTGTCCCTGGAGGTCGCCACGGGCGCAGACTTCCCTGTCCCGGTAACGGATGACATAACGTTGCGCCGCCCCGATCCCCTGCTGCTCAATGGAAATCGCCACCTCCTGCTCCTGCACGATTAATTCGAAATGGTGCAGGTGCGGCTCATTCAGGCGCCAGCCGCTCGCCAGGTTCCAGGGTGACCACGGGTCGCTATTACCGTGGCTGACCTGTCGCGCGGTCTCGGACCGTTCGAGAACCAGGTAGAGTGCTGCCAACGGCATCGCCCGTTCCAGATCATGGGGCTGTTGATGGAAAATCTCTTGATGGTGGCGCTCGATAAATCCCGTATCCAGGTCTGCCTGCTGGAAAGCCGAGCTGCTGGCGAGGTTGTAGAGAAAATCGACATTGGTCTTCATGCCGCTGATGCGATAGTCGGCGAGGGCCTTGCACAGGCGCCTCAGGGCGCGGTTGCGGTCCTCGTCCCACACCACCAGTTTGGCAATCATGGGGTCGTAGTAAGCGCTGACCTCATCGCCCTGGCGGACGCCGGTGTCGATGCGCACGTGACGGGATTCGGCCGGTGCCTGCAGGTAGGAGAGGGTGCCGGTTACTGGCAGAAAATCATTGTCAGGGTCTTCAGCGTAGACACGGGCCTCAAAGGCATGGCCATCGATGCTCAGTTGGTCTTGACCCAGGGGTAGCGAAGCGCCGGCGGCGACCCGCAGTTGCCACTCTACCAGATCCAGACCGGTGATCATCTCGGTCACCGGGTGTTCCACCTGAAGCCGGGTGTTCATCTCCATAAAGTAGAAAGTGCCGTCCCGGTCGAGGAGGAACTCCACCGTTCCGGCCCCTGTATAGTCAATCGCCCTCGCCGCCATGACCGCGGCATCGCCCATGCGGGCTCGCAGATGCGTATCCACCCCGGGAGCCGGGGCCTCCTCGATGATCTTCTGGTGGCGACGTTGCACCGAGCAATCGCGCTCGAACAGGTAGACTGCATTGCCATGGTTATCGCAGAACACCTGGATTTCAACGTGTCGCGGTTGACGCAGGTATTTTTCTACCAGCATCACATCGTTGCCGAACGACTTACTTGCCTCGCGCCTGGCTCCAGCCAGGGCGCCGTCGAATTGGTCGGGGCTGTCAACAATTCGCATCCCCTTGCCACCGCCACCGGCGACCGCCTTCAACAGTACCGGGTAGCCCATCTCGTTGGCCGCAGAGCGGAGGAACTCCGGGTCCTGGTTTTCGCCATGATAGCCAGGTACCAGCGGCACGCCCGCTTGCTCCATTATGCGCTTTGCTGCCGACTTGGAGCCCATGGCCTCGATTGCACTGGCGGGCGGGCCGATAAAAGTAATGCCTTCGCCGCTGCATTGGCGGCAGAAATCTGCGTTTTCGCTGAGGAAACCGTAGCCAGGATGGATAGCGTCGGCGCCGGTCCTGAGCGCAGCGGCGAGGACGATGTCGCCTCGCAGATAGGACTCCCGTGGCGGTGGCTCACCAATCAGAATGGCTTCATCGGCCATTTCCACATGCAGCGCATTGCGGTCTGCACTGGAATAAATAGCGACCGTGGCAATGCCCATGCGGCGCGCGCTGCGAATCACCCGACAGGCGATTTCTCCTCGATTGGCGATCAGTATTTTATTGAACACGGTGAATTACTCCCCGTTCCAGTGGGGGCGGCGCTTTTGCAGAAAGGCCTGCAAGCCTTCCTGGCCCTCGGTCGATACTCGAATATTGGCTATCAATTCACAGGTGCTGTCGATCAGGGTCCGGTCGATGGGCTTGCCACTCACCTCTGCTACCAACTGTTTGGCGGCGGTAACGGCTCGCGGCCCATTGGTCAGGATTGAGCTGGCCAATTGCGCAATGACCCGGTCGATGTCTGCTTCGTCTGCCAGCTCTGCCACCAGTCCCAGTTCCCGGGCGCGGGCGGCACTGAACGTTTCTGCCGTGGTGAAATAGCGACGGGCAGCGCGCTGGCCGATGGCGGCAACCACATAGGGGCTTATCGTCGCCGGCACCAGGCCAAGCTTGACTTCACTGAGGCAGAACCGGGCAGCCGGCGTCGCCACCGCTATATCGCAGCAGCTGACCAGCCCGACCGCCCCGCCGAAAGCGGCACCCTGCACCCTCGCGATGATAGCCTGGGGCAGGGTATTGAGGGTTTCCAGCAGCCTGGCCAGGGCTTTTGCGTCGCGCAGGTTCTCCTCAAAGGTGTAGGCGGCCATACGCTGCATCCACCCCAGGTCGGCCCCGGCGGAAAAATTGCGACCCCGGGACGCCAGGATAAGCACGCGAAGTTGTGGATCAGCGGCAACCTGCTCGCAGGCTCGGGTCAGCTCCACGATCATGGCGTCGTCAAAGGCATTGTGCTTGTCGGGGCGGTTCAACCAGAGTGTGGCTACGCGAGGTTGGTCGACCGTCAATTCTACGGTTGGCTGGCTCAAATGGGTAATGCTCCGTTGATCGTGGGTAGTTACATTCTGAAGACACCAAAGCGGGTGTCGTCGATGGGTCGATTGAGCGCGGCCGACAGCGCCAGCCCCAGAACCATGCGGGTATCGGCGGGATCGATCACGCCGTCATCCCACAATCGCGCCGAGGCATAGTAGGGGTGCCCCTGGCTTTCGTAGGTATCGAGCACGGGCTGTTTGAACGCGGTTTCTTCGGCGTTGCTCCAGGTCTTGTCCTGCTTTTCCATCTGGTCGCGCTTCAACTGCGCCAACACCCCGGCGGCCTGTTCGCCTCCCATCACCGAAATACGCGCGTTGGGCCACATGAACAGAAAGCGTGGGTCATAAGCGCGACCGCACATACCGTAGTTGCCAGCGCCGAAGGAACCACCGATCAGTACCGTGAGTTTGGGCACCCGGGTGCAGGCAACCGCTGTCACCAGCTTGGCGCCATGCTTGGCGATACCCGCGGCCTCGTATTGTTTGCCCACCATAAAGCCGGAGATATTTTGCAGGAAAACCAGCGGGATTTTACGCTGGCTGCACAGCTCGACAAAGTGCGCGCCTTTCTGGGCGGATTCCGAGAACAGGATGCCGTTGTTGGCGACGATGCCCACCGGATAGCCCCAGATGCGCGCAAAGCCGCACACCAGGCTGGTGCCGAACAGGGCCTTGAACTCATCCAGTTCCGAGCCGTCAACAATGCGCGCGATCACATCGCGAACATCGTAGGGCTGGC
>JAHEGP010000135.1 GCA_024645065.1 Cellvibrionales bacterium
ATGGGTGCGCTGGCTAAACACCGTAAATTCGGAGTAATTTTGTAACTGGCGAAATATTTGCTGATGATAAAGGAATACCCGGCGCAACTTTTTCAGCTCGGTTTTTTT
The DNA here is from genome assembly GCA_024645065.1 of Cellvibrionales bacterium. Lineage (GTDB taxonomy): Bacteria > Pseudomonadota > Gammaproteobacteria > Pseudomonadales > JAHEGP01 > JAHEGP01. The sequence continues at coordinate 109 of JAHEGP010000135.1, forward strand.
GCCAATCAATTCAGCCAGTATATCGTCGTTGGTATCAACCATGATTTCGTCTTCCAGCTGCTCCAGACGTGGCTCAAGATCAAGCAGGAGCTTCAGATAGCGGCCGCTGAGGGTTTTGCACAAGCGCAGAGCGATTCCCTCGACACCCAGCTGCAAGGGGCTGGAGTTAACGCTCAATTCCTGCTTCAGGGTGGTTACGCTCATGGACGGGGCCGAATGGCGCGTGAGAAGAAACCGCGGACCAATAAAGAGCGCCAGCTGGATGGTCGAATATTGCAATTCGTCGACATCAGCCGAGAGCCCTTTCAAAAGAATGAACGTGGTCTCATCGAATACCTCCAGCTTGGGCGGGTGACGCGCCCTGAAAGCGTCCTGCACCGCCAGTGGATGCAATCCGAATTCCTGTAAGATCGGCTGAATGTCGCGCTGCGGTAAACTCTCGTCCAGGTTGACCCAAATCAGATCGTTATCAGAGTCGCGCCATTGGCTTATCAATTCAGCGCCGCCACTACGGTAATCACCCCCGGAGGGCGTCCAGAGTATCGCCTCAATCATTTTTCCTACCTGCTGTTAAGATTAAAATCGCCCGTAGGGTACCGCCGGGAAGCCGTCGACATCAATTGATCACCCCATCGCCCTGCAGGGCGCCGATTTCCTCGGCACTGAATCCCATAGTCGCCAACACCTCATCGGTATCCTCTCCCGGGCCATGAGCGCCATGGCGCACCGAGGACGGGGTGCGACTGAAGCGTGGGGCGGGGGCCGGCTGCACGATATCGTCGACTTCGATATAGGTTTGACGAGCAACATTGTGGCCATAGCGCGGCGCTTCCTCAAGACTCAATACCGGCGCAAAGCAAACATCGGTACCCTCCAGCAGGGCACACCACTGATCCCGGGTTTTGCCCTTGAACAACTCTCTGAACTTCTGTTTCATAACGGGCCACTGTTGCTGATCCATTTGTGCTGCAAACTCCTCCTGGTCCAACTCGCACAGTTCCAGCAGCAGGGCATGGAACTGGGGCTCGATAGAACCTATTGCCACGTATTTGCCGTCGGCGGTTTCGTAAGTATCGTAAAAATGTGCGCCACCATCGAGGAAATTCACCCCGCGACGCTCGACATCCCAGCCCCCAGCCGCGTAAAACCCGTGTATCATCCACATTGACTGCGCCGTTCCATCGACCATTGCCGCATCGATTACCTGACCCGCTCCTGATCGCTGCCGCTCCAGCAAAGCCGCCAAAATGCCCTGCACCAATAACATGCCGCCACCGCCCATATCACCCACCAGGTTGAGGGGCACCACGGGCTTGCCGTCGGCTGTTCCAATGGCATGCAAGGCCCCGGTCAGGGCAATATAGTTGATATCGTGACCCGCCACTTTGGCGAGGGGGCCCTGCTGACCCCAACCGGTCATGCGGCCGTACACAAGCCCCGGGTTGAGCTCCAGGCACTCCTCGGGTCCCACCCCGAGTTTCTCTGTCACACCGGGTCGAAAGGGGTCTATCAGAACGTCGGCATGCTCTACCATGCGCAGCAGCACGGCTTTGCCGGCGTTACACTTGAGGTCGACAACCACCGATTTCTTACCACGGAAGCTCAGGTCGCTGAGGGTTCTGGGGTCGGCGGCGCCGGCACGTTCAACCCGGATTACCTCGGCCCCCATATCCGCCAGGAGCATCCCGGCCATGGGCGCCGGACCAATGCCGGCCAGTTCGATCACGGTTATCCCTGCCAGCGCACCCATCGCCCTTTCCCCAGCTCGCTCAAGAAGACGCGGGAATATGCACTTTTTTCCCCTAACGGTCAAACCGGCCGGTTCGCAGGGTGTCCTGGCCTATAAATGCAGTTTTATGTCGATAATTATTGACATTTATTTCATGTCTATTATTCTGGACATATGGAACTACAGCAAGCAATGATCATGTTCGACGCACTATCCCAGGAAACCCGCCTGCGAGCTTTCCGCTTGTTGGTCCAGGCCGGTTCCGAGGGGCTGGCTGCCGGGGTAATCAGCGAGCAGCTTCGCACGCCCCACAACACCCTGTCATTTCACCTGAATCAGCTGTCGAGTGCGGGCATCATTTCGTCGCGCAAACGGGGTCGCTCAGTGATTTACTCAGCCAATTTCGAGCTTACCCGCGATCTCATCGAATTCATGGTCAAGGATTGCTGCAGCGTCGCTTTTGCGAGTATTCGGGAAGACAGGAAAACCGGCTGCTCGATTATCGAGCTCACCAACTGCTGTGAACCTGAGGCCAAAACCGGCCATTGATGCGAGGTACAGACAATGAAACGGATGCATATTCACGTGGGTGTAGAGAACCTGGAACAAAGTATCGATTTTTACAGCACGCTCTTCGGTGCCAAACCGGTAACAAGCAAAGCAGATTATGCCAAGTGGATGCTGGAAGACCCGCGAGTTAACTTCGCCATATCCACCCGCTGTGACAGCATCGGCGTCAACCACCTCGGCCTGCAGGTCGACGAGGAGCGCGAACTCGAGGTCTTGCGCGAAAGATTTGAATCGGCGCAGACGTCGGTATTCGATGAAGGTGAAACCGTTTGCTGCTATGCCCGCTCCGACAAGTCCTGGGTAGAGGATCCCTCCGGCATTGCCTGGGAGGTCTTCAGAACCATGGAAGAGATGCAGGTATTCTCCCGGCAATCCGCCGCTGCGAACGCTAGCAACGAAGTCGACCGGCTTGTAAGCGCTGAGCCGCGAGCAGGGTGTTGCCGCTAGTGACCAGGGTACTGGTTGTATGCACCGGTAACTCCTGTCGATCTGTAATGGCAGAGGCGCTGATCAACCAACTCGGTGGCGGGCAATATCGGGCAGACAGCGCGGGCAGCTCGCCGGCGGGGTACGTGCACCCCCTGGCTATCGAGACGCTGCAGCGCCACGGCATCGCATCGGGTCGACCCCGGAGTAAGTCCTGGGACGAGTTTAAAGACCACAAGTTCGATCTGGTGATTACAGTGTGTGATCGGGTGGCCAGCGAAAAATGCCCGCTATTTTCTGGCGAGTCGACTGTTTTACATTGGAGCATCCCCGACCCTGCTGCCGCTGAGGGAGACGAGCAGCAGCGCAATCAGGCCTTCGACGCCGCATTCCGCTTGCTCCGGGGCCGGATAGAGAGTGAATTACTATGACCACTGATAGCACCGCCTCACCGATGGGATTGTTCGAGCGCTATTTGTCCATTTGGGTTGGCCTTTGCATCCTGGCAGGGGTGGGCCTGGGGGTTGCGCTGCCACAGCTGTTCGAGTCCATCGCGGCGCTCGAATATGCCAGTGTCAATTTGGTGGTTGCGGTTTTTATCTGGATCATGATTTACCCGATGATGGTCAATGTCGACTTTTCATCGCTGCAGGACGTCGGCAAAAAACCCAAGGGCCTGTGCATTACCCTGGTCGTGAACTGGCTGATCAAACCCTTCACCATGGCGGCGCTGGGCATCCTCTTCTTTGAGCATATCTTTGCCCCTCTTGTCGATCCACAAACCGCCAAGGAATATATCGCCGGCATGATACTGCTGGGCGTTGCTCCCTGCACCGCAATGGTATTCGTGTGGAGCCAGTTGGTGAGGGGCGACGCCAATTACACTCTGGTGCAGGTTTCAATCAATGACATCATCATGGTGTTTGCGTTTGCGCCGATCGCGGCCTTCCTGCTTGGCGTTACCGACATAATCGTTCCCTGGGAAACCCTGCTTTTGTCGGTTGTGCTCTATGTCGTCATCCCCCTCGCGGCGGGCTACCTGACACGCAGAATTCTGGACAAGCACGGCGAGCATGATCGCATCAGCGAGTTCACCGCCAGGGTCAAGCCGTTCTCGGTCATGGGGTTGCTGGCAACGGTGGTACTGCTGTTCGGGTTTCAGGCGCAAACGATTGTCGACAAGCCGATGGTGATCGTCCTGATCGCCATTCCATTGCTGATCCAGAGTTACGGGATCTTTGCCATAGCTTACGCCTGGGGATACCTCTGGAGGGTGCCCTTCGCCACCGCGGCGCCGGCGGCATTAATAGGCACTTCCAATTTTTTCGAGCTTGCAGTTGCCGTGGCGATCAGCCTGTTCGGCCTGGATTCAGGGGCCGCACTGGCAACGGTGGTGGGCGTATTGGTTGAGGTGCCGGTAATGCTCTCACTGGTAGCCTTTGCCAATCGCACCCGAGCGCATTTTGCCGCAGCCTGACGAACCATCACTTGCCGGTAATTTTGTTCTTTAATTTGGTGATACCCATCATGTTCATCACCGCCTTCTCGTAAAATGGCTCGGAGGTACCCTTCACCATTTTGCGCAGGAAGTACTTCTCGAAACCGATTTTGGCAAAGTGCACCCACTTGCCCTCGCCAAACCAGCTAACGTTCCTCGGGGGAATCTGAGGCAGCGCCACAAAGGCTGCGCCGGTATCGCCGAAGTCCGCCAGGCACAGAGTATTCCAGGTCGCCTTGTGACTGGGTTCCTGGCCATCCATCAATTCACGAATATTATGCGCGGTGGCGGTTACCATGGACTCGATCATATAACCGGTCTTGGGAGTTCCCACCGGCAACGGAGTCGCCTCGACCGGGGGAATCGCGACACAAACTCCCACGCTGAACACATTCTTGTAAGCAGGATTGCGCTGGTATTCGTCGATAATGATAAACCCGCGGGGATTGGTGAGGCCCTCGATGCCATAAACGGCATCGACGCCCTTGAAAGCCGGGAGCATCATGCTGTGCTTGAACGGCAGCACATGGTCCTTCTTCGGCTCGCCATCATCGTTGTACTCGGTGACATACATTTTGCCGTCTTCAATCTTGGTGGTCTTGGCATTGCAGATCCACTTGATATGCCGGTCGCGCATCACCGACTCCAGCATACCCTTGGAGTCACCCACCCCACCCAGGCCGAGATGCCCGATGTAGGGCTCCGGTGTAACATAGGTCATGGGCACCCGGTCGCGGATCTTGCGCTTGCGCAGGTCGGTATCCATGATCATTGCAAACTCATAAGCCGGGCCAAAACAGGATGCGCCCTGCACCGCACCCACCACCACCGGGCCGGGGTCGGCAACAAATTTGTCCCAGTTGATTTTGGCCTGCTCGGCGTGGGACACGTGGCACACCGATTGGGAATAACCATCGGGTCCAAGCCCCTCGACCTCATCAAAGGCCAGCTTGGGTCCCGTGGCTATCACCAAAAAATCGTAATCCACCCGGGTGCCATCCAGGAGCTCAACCTGGTTGTCCTCGACATGCACCCTCTTGGCAGCCTGGGTGATGGCGCCAATGCCCTTGCGCGACAGCGGTGCGGTAATGTCAATCTCGATATCCTTGCGCTTGCGCCAGTCCACCGCCACCCAGGGATTGGACGGGACAAAGTGAAAGACCGGGGAATCGCTGATGACCGTCACCTGGTCATTGGGGCGCGCCAGCGCCTTCATCTCGTAGGCCAGGGGCATACCGCCTATACCGGCGCCTAATATTACTATGTGAGCCATGAGCATCTCCTGCTGTTTTCAGTTTTACTGGACGGGGAGAGGCTACTGCCAACCCTTACCACCCGGGCATCCTATTTTGCATGGTTTGACGACGGATTCATTGGCATATATCAAAGATATCTAATATTGATATGGCGAAACTGAGAGCGTGTCCCGGTTGATGAATAGAACCGGAACACTGGTGAGTGGCCGGAAGAAGCTATATTGTGAAGCTGGCAATGTAACTGCCAACTAATTTGAGCTGACCCGGGGGTAGATCTTGTGCCGGACAAAGCAAGCGATACCGTAAGCCGCCCACGGCTTTCACTGGGCATCATCATACTCGGCTGCTTTGTAGCGCCCCTGCTGGTGCACTCCTCTACCCTGGCTATCCCGGCGATTGCCCGGGACCTGTCGCTGGACGCCCGCACCATCAGCTGGTTTACCATGGCGCTGGTCATTGGCAATGTCAGCTTTATGCTGCCTGCGGCTCGCCTTGGCGACCGCTTCGGCCGCAAGCGCCTGTTTGTGCTGGGAATGTTGCTGGCCGCGTTAGCCTCCCTGCTGGGCGCCCTGGCGCAAGACAGCGTCACCTTGATGGTCTGCCGCTTTTTGCAGGGCATGGGCAATGCCATCATTTTTGGTAACGGGCTGGCGCTGATCAACGGCATTACGCCGATCGAAAAGCGCGGGCGAGTCACAGGTGTCTATGCCGCCTTTTGCTATCTGGGCATTGTCAGTGGCCCACTGCTGGGAGGCTACGTGATCGACCATTTCAACTGGCGCATGGTGTTTTTTATCCCGGTACCGATATTGCTGTTGGCGTCACTGGTTGGCGCCGTGGGCCTTACATGGGAGCGCTTCGGCAAGCGCGACTCGCGTTTCGATATCAGCGGCAGCGTCATCTACACGCTGGCGATCCTGCTGCTGGCACCCGGCGTGCAGAATATCAACACCCTGGCAGGACAGCTGACAATAGCACTTGGCCTGGTTTTACTGGCCGGATTCTGCTGGCAACAAATGGTAAAAACCGATCCACTGATAGAGCTGGGCCTGTTCGTGCGCAACCGACTGTTTGGTTTCAGTTGCCTGGCCACCCTGTTCATTTATGTTGGCCTGTTCTCCCTGCCATTTATCATCACCCTGTATTTGCAATACATCAAGGCCATCGGTGCTCAGACCGCTGGCCTGATCCTCATCTCGCAAGCCATCTTTACCGCTCTGGTAGCACCCTTCAGCGGCCTGCTATCAGAACGCCATCCCAGCCACTACATTGCCATAAGCGGGGTATTGATCGTGGCCTGTGGACTAGCGCTGCTGTGCCGCATCGACGCCGGCTCGAGCCTGTTGGAGGTCATAGCAGCGCTATGCCTGATCGGTGCAGGTGCGGGACTGATCGACACGCCCATCATTCACGCAGCCCTGGCAACGGTTACGCTCGAGCACCTGGGAAGCGCCTCCGCGGCCATCAATACCATGCGCATGATGGGCGGTTTTGTCAGCATCGGGATAATATCGGCACTGCTCAATATCCAGATTGGCGGCGCCCTCATCACCCCCGAAGTCTATGGCGAACTGCTGACAGTAGTGCACTGGTATTTTATTCTCTCCATCGGTTTTGCATTGTGTGCTGCGGCATGCCTTTACTGGGGCTTCCAGAATCGACAGCCGGTGTTGGCATAACGCCATGACAACAGCCTGGCCGGGAGGTATAGTCGTCGTACTCGATTGATTCCCACTGCATCTCATCGGCATACGCTATGGAAAAAGTGAAGGCAAAGGCAAAGGCAAAGGCAAAGGCAAAGGCAAAAAAAGCTAAAACCCCGCCAGGCAAACATCAGCAGCCGCAGAAAGACCCATCCCTGGAGCGACATATCGAAAAAGCACTGGCGACAGGGGCGCCCTCCGGACTTGAGTTGGAGCTCAACTACCGCATCATCCAGCAGGTATTCAAGCCCCGGGTCTTCGGTGCCGAAAACCTGCCTGATAAACCCTGCCTGTTTGTCGGCAATCATTCGCTGTTTGCCCTCGATGGCATGGTGCTTGCCCCGGTGATGCAAAAGCAGTTCGGACGCTTTTTACGCCCCCTGGGAGATCGCTTTCTGTTCAACTTGCCCAGCACCGAAAACCTGCTGCTCAGTCGCGGCGCGGTAGTCGGTCACCCGCAAGTGTGCTCGGCACTGATGGAAGCCGGACATGACCTGCTGGTATTCCCTGGTGGTGCCCACGAAGCCGTCAAGCCCAAGCGCGAGCTTTACACCCTGCAGTGGAAACAACGTTACGGCTTCGTCAAACTGGCGGCACAACATGGCTACACGATCATGCCGTTCGGTATGGTTGGGCCCGATGATTTTTATGGCCACCTGATCGAGGGCGAGGATATCCCGAATTCTTTGCTCGGCCAGCTGCTGCGACGACTGGGCCTGCTAACCGACGACACCCGACCCGACCTGCTGGCTCCGATTCCGGTCGGCATCCTGGGTTCCTGGATCCCCAAGCCCCAGCGCTGCTATATCGGCCTGGGCAAGCCGATAGATTTATCCGCCCTGAAAGGCAAAACTGTCACCCCCGCCAAGCTGCGCTCGCTGCGCAACAAGGTGGCGAAGGAGATCGAACAGCAGTTGGAGGACATGCTGGCGGAGCGCGAGCAAGGACGGGACCAGGAGGGTTTGCTGCGGCGAGTATTGACCCGTTAGAATGGCTCCCGGGCTTGGCGGGCTCGACGCCAATCCCCGCTGCATGACGCAGCGCCTACTATTTCCTTGCCATCAGCTTCC